>NZ_JBTBFV010000013.1:0-108716 GCF_054786995.1 Mycobacterium sp. ZZG | reverse complement strand
ATCAGTTCCTCGTCACACTGACGGTGCACACGAACAAGATCAATTCGACAACGGCGGCACAGGCCACATCAGCACGCTCAATGACGTCCACATACCCCGTGATCGTCATCCCGAGAGACGGTCAACAGTCGATGGCGGAAAGCTCTGTCACGGAGGGGAACACGTGGGTGAGGCCGCCGTCGGGATCGTCGATCGGGCGCCCGTACGCCTGGACGAGTCGGCTGGCGTGGGTGCGTGCCGCAGCCATCGACACCTGCTGGCCGAGGACGACCCGGACGGCGAGCTCGTGTTCGTCCACCGTCCGTGGAATACGCTGTCCCGGCGCCTTGGCCACCAGAGCGGCCAACCCCTCGTCGGCGCTCAGCGCGCTGACGACGGCCTCGGGATCGGCGTCGAGGTCGAGCAGGCGCCGGCAACGCGCGATCGCCGCCGACAGGTCACGGAAATCGTCGACGACGAGCCGGCATCGCACATGGTCGGGGTGGGGTGTCAGGCTTGCGATGCCCCGGCCGTTCGGCAACCGCAGAGTCCTGCGGTAGGTCCCTTCTTTGACTTCCTCCACTCCCGGTACGGCGCTTGCCGCCAGATGGCCGAACAGGCCCTCGTAGGCGAACGGCGCCCGCACGGGCAACCGCAGGGACACCACGCCGGTTCCGCCGTCACCGCCCCCGCCGCGGCGGGCCCTGGCGCGGCGGCGAAGCATCGTGGGGGTCATGTCGCAGACTGCGCGGACGGTGTCGTTGAACTGCCGGATGCTGGAGAACCCCGCCGCATACGCGGCGTCGGTGAAGGGCATGTCCGTGGTCTCGATCAGCACCCGGGCCATCTGGGCGCGCTGGGCGCGCGCCAGCCCGAGAGGGGTCGCTCCCACCTCGGACTGGGTGAGCCGTTCCAGCTGACGCACGGTGTATCCCAACCGCGCGGCCAGGCCGGCGACTCCTTCCCGGTCAACCGTCCCGTCGGTGATCAGCCGCATCGCGCGGGCGACGACGTCTCCGCGCATGTTCCATTCCGGTGAACCCGGTGACGCGTCGGGCCTGCATCGCTTGCACGCCCGGAAACCCGCCCGCTGGGCGGCCGCCGCGGTCGGATAGAAGCGCAGGTTGTGTGCGTACGGGGGTCGGACCGGGCAACTCGGCCGGCAATAGATCCCTGTGGTGAGCACAGCGGTGACGAACCAGCCGTCGAACCGGGCATCCTTGGATTGCACGGCCCGGTAGCAGCGGTCGAAGTCGGTGTGCACGCATCGACGATGACACGTGGGCCAGGGGTAGAACTAGCGGAAAAACGACATCGTCGTTCGCGGTCCCGCCGGTCCGCGTTGTTCTGGGGCGAACACACTTAGGTCGCCACCTAAGGGCGGTGTGCCGGAGTTCAGGCGCCGCGGTGCACCGGACCCAACCGGTCGGCGATCTGCTCGACGGTCAACTCGACCTCGGCGAGCCGCGCCTGCACCCGCTCGGGTACCCAGGAGAGTGCGATTTCCGCAGGGCCCCAGGTGCTTTCGTCGACGGGAATCAACTTGAACTCCGGCGGAGAGAAGATCTTGCCGATGAACGAGTCCGGGGCGTAGCTGACCACCGCGACCAGATGCCGGTTGAACACCTGGGTGGCCATCTCCACCTCGCCGCCACGCTGGTTGGTGGTGCGCACGATGCGGTAGATGCCCCTGCGGTTGAGCCGACGCGTGAGGCCGGCCAGCACCACCGGGTTGGGTCGGGCGAAGTCGATGGCGACTTCACGGTCGCGCAGTTCCTCGATGGACACCAGGTCCTTGGCCGCAAGCGGGTCGTCGAACCGGACGGCGATCCCGCCCTGGTAGCTGGCCACCACCTTGTGCCGGAGCCGCTTGTCGGTGGCGGGCAGGTGGATCAGACCGAGTTCGGACTGCCCGGCGAT
This sequence comes from Mycobacterium sp. ZZG, assembly GCF_054786995.1. Lineage (NCBI taxonomy): Bacteria > Bacillati > Actinomycetota > Actinomycetes > Mycobacteriales > Mycobacteriaceae > Mycobacterium > Mycobacterium sp. ZZG. The sequence continues at coordinate 106,817 of NZ_JBTBFV010000013.1, read as the reverse complement.
CAGCTTGGCGGTGACCTCGGCGGCGGAACCCGGCACGCTGAACTCGGTCGGTACCGGCAGTCCCGCGATGACGGCTTCCAGTTCGGCGAGAAGGTCCGAGGGGGCATAGGCCGTCGCGCTGACCCGGATCGGCGCCAGGCCGCGCACCCCGCGGGTCGCGGCCGACCTGAAGTCCTCAACCTGGCGCAGGATCTCGCGCGCCGGACCCACCAACTGCCGGCCGAGCGGGCTGAGTCGCACCTCGTGGTAGCCGCGTTCGAACAACGGTCCGCCGAGTTCTTTCTCCAGCAGCTTGATCTGCTTGCTCAGCGGCGGAGGCGTGATCATCAACTTGTCGGCAGCGCGCTTGAAATGCAGTTCGTCCGCGACAGCGACGAAATACCTGAGCCTGGTGAAGTCGATGTCCATTCCCGTCGCATCCGCATGTGGGGCTGCTGCCACCTGGAATGCTACGAGATCGGCGCCGCCGCCCTGATCACGGCTGGGCGGGGACCCCCACCACCGGGCTCTCCAGCACACCGCGCTCCAGTAGCGCAGCGATCTCGGCGGCGTCGAGCCCGAGCAGTTCGGTGGCGATCTCGGCGGTCTGCTCACCGAGCAACGGCGCCTGTCCCAGCGGCGGGTCGGGCACGTGATCGCAGTGGATCTGGACGTTCTCCATCATGAACGGCTCGGTTCCATGCGGGTGCAGTTCCTCGCGGAACGCGCGGCGCTGCTCGTAGTAGCCCCACCCCGGGATCTCATGGGCGTGCAGCACCGCGCCGGCCGGTACACCCGCGGCCTGCAATACGGTCATCGCGTCCAGATGCGACCGTTGCGCGGTCCAGACGCGCACGGCCTCGTCCAGCGAGGCAGACTGTTGCGCGGAGTGGCCCACGACGCCGGCCAGCGCGCGGCGGTCGGTGTCGTCGCGCACGGTGATCGCGACCCACTGGTCGTCACCGGCGGTGCGATACAGGCCCCACGGGCTGTCCGCGGCCACCGTGCCGGTGTCGGTGTGCCCTGCGCGCTGCAGCGCATCGGCGGCGATGTCGGCGGCGAGGTGGCTCAGCATCACCTCAGCCTGCGAGATGCTGGCCGCGCCGCCCTCGCCGGTGCGCTCGCGCCGCAGCAGCAACGCCAGTGCCGACAGCGTCCCGATCCGCGCGGCCACGTGGTCGGGGTAGACGGTGACGGTGTCGCAGAACGTGTCGACTTCGCCCGGGTAGGTCCACAGATTCGTGAAACCCACCGCGGCGCGCACCAGCGGGCCGTAGCCCAACCGCTTGGCCCACGGGCCCGTCGGGCCGAACGCGGAACTGTCGACCACCACGATGTTCGGGTTGATCCGGCGCAGCGTCGCGTAGTCCATTCCGAGTGCTTCGGCCACACCTGGCTTGTAGTTCGTCAGCACCACATCCGACTGCGTCACGAGTCGGTGCGCGAGTTCCCGGCCCTCCTCCAGGCGCAGGTCGATGCCGATCGACCGCTTGTTTCGGTGGCCCGCCGCGAACGGCTGCGTCATCGCTGTCGGTCTGCCGATCCGCAGGCCGTCCATATGTGCGGAATGTTCGATCTTGACCACGTCGGCGCCGAGGTCACCGAAAAGCCTTGCGGTGTCGGCTCCGACGACGATCACGCCGAGATCGAGGACGCGGACACCGCCGAGCGGCAGACCCTGGCCCTGGCGGTCGCGAGCGGCCAGCAGCGGCGCCTCCGACGGGCGCGGTGCCGCGGTCGCCGGCACGTTCAGCGCGCTGGCCCGATGGCCGTCGATCTCGCTGACGCCCGCCGGAATCGGCGCCACCACACCGGGGGCCAGTTCCGCGTCGTGGAAGAAACCGCGGGTGGTGAAGTGTTCGGCATCGAGTGCTTCCGACAGCGTGAGAACCGCCGCCGCGGGCACACCGTGCGCCTGGCACTGAGTTTCCAGTTCCGCGCGCGTCTTGTCGGCGCAGAAGCGTTCGATCGCTTCGAGAAGATGTGGTGACCTGAAACGCTTTCCGAGCTTGTCGTAGGACGGATCGGCGAACTCTTCGGGCTTGCCCATCAACGTGAACATGCCGTGCCACTGCCGCTTCGACAGGATGCAGATGCGAACGTGCCCGTCCTTGCATCCGATGATCGGGTAGCGCTGCTTCTCGGCATTCCAGTCGCGCTGCTGGGCGCTGACCGCGACACCGGCCGACGCGCTGCCCGCAGACCCGAACGGCGGATCGAGGGCCTGCATCGCGCCGTCGAGGACCGCGAAGTCGATCAGATCGCCTTCGCCGGTGCGTAACCGGTCCAGGAACACACTCAGCGTCATCACCGCGGCCTGCCCGGCCGCCACCTGGTACGGCAGATCTGCGGGTGGGATCAGCGGCTCCCGCCCGGGAATGCCGGACCGCGACAGCTCGCTCGAAAGTGCGTGCAGCACAGGGCTAGTCGCCTGCCACGTGCGGTACTCCGAATCGCGCCCGAAATCACTGATCGACAGGATCACCAGATCGGGGTGCTGGGCGCGGATGGTGCGCACCTCCAGAGCCGCCTCGGCCTGCGAGCCGGGACGGGTGTTCTCGATCAGGATGTCGGCGCGGTCGAGCAGTCCGGCGAACGTCTGCCGGCCGGCCGGAGTCGACGCGTCCACCTCGACGACGGGCATGCCGTTGCGGTTGATCGCGGTGCCGATCGGCACGCCGTCGATGTACGGGCCGACCGTCGCATCGTCGGTGATGCCATGCAGCTGTACCACGGTGATCTCGGCGCCCAGGTCGGCGAGAAGGCGCGCGACAGCTGTCATCGGACCGGTGCTCAGATCAAGGATCCGAACACCGGAAAGCGGTGGGTCGTAACTCATCTGATCAGTTCTTCCGGATCTCGCGGAACGCGATGTCGCGGTCGACTTCGGGCTCCTTGGGCAGCCCGAGGACCCGCTCGCCGATGATGTTGCGCTGAATCTGGTCGGTGCCGCCACCGATCGAGGTGAAGAACGCGTTGAGCGTCAGGAAGTTGACGTCGTCGGCCTCCGGGTTCTCGGCCCCGGCCAGCAGCGCCTGGGCGCCGATGATGTCGGTCTTCAACCGTGCCTCGGCGTGCAGGATGGCAGACATGGCCAGCTTGCCCAGCGACATGACCGGGCTGGAGGTCCCCTGCTTGGCGTCGGCCTTGGCGCGAGCATTGTTGAGACTGTTCAGTTCTCGCAATGCCAGCACGTCGGCCAGCGACCGGCGGATCGCGGCGACGTCGAGACGGCCATGCTCGCGGGCCAGTTCGACCAGGCCGTTGGCCTTGGAGCTGTTGCGGCCGATCCGACTGCTGGAACCCATGATGGAGCGCTCGTAGGCCAGGGCGGTCTGCAGCACTCGCCAGCCGTTGCCGACGCCGCCGACGACGTAGGCGTCGGGCACCAACGCATCGGTGATGAACACCTCGTGGAAGTGCGATTCACCGGTGATCTGGATGAGCGGGCGCACCTCGATACCGGGCTGCTTCATCGGCACGATGAAGAACGTGATGCCCTGGTGCTTGGGCACATCCCAGTCGGTCCGCGCGATCAACAGCGCGTAGTCGCAGGTCTGTGCACCCGAGGTCCACACCTTCTGGCCGTTGATGATCCACTGGTCGCCGTCGCGCACCGCGGTGGTACGCACACCGGCCAGATCCGAACCGGCGCCGGGCTCGCTGTAGAGCAGACAGGTGCGCGACTTCTCGGTCAGGAAGTCCCGCAGCAGATCGGCCTTGAGTCGATCGGTGCCGAACGCGAGCGTCGTGTTGGCCGGGATGCTGAACTGGTCCTGGCAGGCGCCGGGCGCGCGGACCGCGCGGAACTCCTCGGCGATCACCTTGGCGAGTTGGTTCGGGTACGCCCGGCCATACCACTCGGTGGGGTAGGTGGGTGCGCCGTAGCCGGCCTCGACGACCTTGTCCAGCCACGCGATCCGCTCGGGCGGGCTGACCCACGGGTCATCGGACTTGGGCAGCGTGACACCGGTCCACTTCTGTGCCAGCCATTGGCGGACCTCGGCGCGCAGTTCGTCGGAGCTGGGCAGATTGTTGTCGCTCATGGTCATGCGCCCTTCGAGAGCAGGTAGCGTTCGCGGTGCGAAGCCGAGCCGCCGAACAGTTGCAGGCCGCTGCGGGCCCGACGGACGTACAGGTGCGCGGGGTGCTCCCAGGTGAAGCCGATGCCGCCGTGCATCTGCACCGCAGCCATGGTGGTCTTCACATAGGCTTCGGCGCAGGCGAACCCGGCCAGCGCGACCGCCCCGGCACGCGCCTCGGCAGTGCTGTCGGCCGTGTTGTCGGTGGAGGCAATGTATGCCGCGGCGTTCTGCGCCGCCGAGGTGGCCGACTCGACCTCCAACAGCAGATCGGCTGCCATGTGCTTGAGTGCCTGGAAGCTACCGATCGCCCGGCCGAACTGGAACCGGGTCTTGAGGTAGGAGATGGTGATGTCGAAGATGCGCCGCGTGCCGCCGACCTGCTCACCGGCCGACGCGACCACTGCGAAGTCCAATGCCTCCTGGACGGCCTCCCAGCCCGCGGTGCCGAGGCGGCGCGCGGGGGTGTTGGTGAACGTGTAGGTGGACAGACGCACGGTCGGGTCGAACACGGTGACCGCGGCCCGGTCGAAACCTGGTGCGGCCGTGTCCACCTCGAACACGCCGACACCGTCGTCGGTGCGGGCGACGACCAGCACGACGTCGGCGACCTGCCCCCACGTGACGTAGTGCGCGGCGCCGGTGAGGGTGCCGTCGGCACCCGCTTGCACGTCCACGCCGTCGGCCGTCCACGAACCGGTCCGGCCTGTCAGGGCCACGGTGCCGATGGCAGCGCCGTCGGCCAGAGAGGGCAGCAATCGCTGCTTGTCCTCGTCGGAACCCGCTGCGTTGATCAATGCGACGGTCAGCACGGCGCTGGAGATGAACGGTCCCGGAAGCAGCGCGGCGCCGGTCTCCTCGGCGACGGCTTCGAGTTCCAGAGCACCGAAACCCAGCCCGCCGAAGTCGGCGTCGACGAGCATGCCCAGCACACCCTGATCGGCCAATCGACCCCACAGTTCGCGATCGAAGCCCTCCTCGGAGTTCATCACCCGCCGCACGTCGGCCTCGGTGCACTTGTCGGCCAACAGTTCACCGACCGCACTGCGCAGCTCCGCGCGCTCGGCCACACTGATCGTCATCCTCAACCGCCTCTCCCGGCTCGTCCCCACCATGCTCGACGTCGTTGGCCGTCGCTGTACATCACGAATCCGGACACCGACCGATTTCCGGTTGGGACATGCCGATCCGGGGCAGGTTTGCCAACCGAGGCGGTCCCGTCCTTCGCGGTGACCTACGGTTCACCGGCCGGGGTGGCCAGCCGCGTGGGCTGATCGTGCCCGCGCAGCGTCACGGTCTCACCCAGCTGCCAGTGCGCACGCTCGGACTCGGTCGCGCCCTCGACCGCGTCGGCCGAGGCCACCAGCAGGTGAGGCTCGTTCTTGGCCAGTTCGCTCAATCTCGCGGCTTCGTTGACCGGCTCACCGATCACCGTGTACTCGAAACGTTCCTTGGCCCCGACATTGCCCGCCACCACCTGGCCGGCCGCTACGCCGATGCCCGCGGCGCACTCCGGCACCTCGGTGCGCAGCCGCCGCGCCATCGCGCGGGCTGCCGAGAGCGCCTCGGTCTCGGCGTTGTCCAGCGCGACGGGCGCGCCGAACACCGCCAGGACCGCGTCGCCCTCGAACTTGTTCACCAGCCCGTGGTGGTTGTCGACCTCGTCGACGACCACGTCGAAGAACCGGTTGAGCAACTCGACGACCTCGGCGGCGGGCCTGCTCGTGACGAGCTGGGTTGAACCGATGATGTCGATGAAGATGACGGCCGCGTGGCGTTCCTCGCCGCCGAGTTCTATCTGCTGCTTCTCGGCGGCCAGGGCGACTTCGCGGCCGACGTGCCGGCCGAAAAGGTCGCGCACCCGCTCGCGTTCGCGTAAGCCGTGCACCATCGAGTTGAAGCCGCGCTGCAGCTCACCGAGTTCGGTGCCGTCGAACACCACCAGGTTGCAGTCCAGATCGCCGTCCTCCACGTGCTGGAGCGCGGCCCGCACGACGCGCACCGGGGTGGCGATGAGCCATGACAGCAGCCACATCAGGATCAACCCGAAGAGCAGGGCGACCAGCGCGATGATCATCACTGCTATGGCGAACTGCGTCGAGCTCAGATTCTGCAGGGCCAGCGCGAATATCGCGAGCAGCAGGATGCCGAGGACGGGCACCCCGGAACTCAGCAGCCACACGGTCATGGTCCGGCCCATCACACCGTGCGCCAGCCGGCGCGGCGGCCGGCCCGCCTCGAGCGCCTGCGCGGCGATCGGGCGCAACGCGAACTCGGTGATCATGTAGCACGCGGTCGCGACCACGATGCCCGGAAAGCCCACCGCGAACAGGAACCGCGGGATGAAGGCCGTGTCCTGCAGGCCGTACAGCAGCGTCAGCAGCGCAGCGCCGAAACCCCAGAGCAGCAGCAGCACCTGCGCCACCCGCGACGGGGCGAGGAACACGTTGCGCTGATCGGTGCGCGTCGGCCTGCGCTCTTCGATCGCCCAGCGCAACGACCCGACGGTCCGCGAGGTGATCCACGCCGTGCCGAAAACCAGGGCCAGCACCATGTAGGCGGGCACGACGCCGAAGGTCAGCCACGCGGGGGCGTCGGAGAAGACACTGGGCACCGGGATGGCGACCGTGTTGAGCAACAGCGACACCGCGATGCCCAGGATGTTGGTGAACAGGAGAAGGAACGTCAGGATGACCTGGATGCGGACGCGTCGGCGAGCTTGGCTTTCCTCCGGCTTGCCCAGCAGCCAGGACCCGTAGTCCGGCGTCCCCAGGCGCCCGCTCTGTCGCGTCACCCTCTCAAGCACTCGACCCAACCGGTGCGGCACGCTCTTCGTCGCGTTCATTGTGGCGTCAGCCTAGTGACACTTCGTCCGCCATCTATGGTGGTTCCGTGCGCCTCGTCATCGCCCAGTGCACCGTGGACTACGTCGGACGACTCACCGCTCACCTGCCTTCGGCCCGGCGGCTGTTGCTGTTCAAGGCAGACGGGTCGGTCAGCGTGCATGCCGACGACCGTGCCTACAAGCCCCTGAACTGGATGTCTCCTCCCTGCTGGATCATCGAGCAGCCCGATGGCGAAGCGCCGGTCTGGGTGGTCGAGAACAAGGCGGGGGAGCAGCTGCGGATCACGGTGGAGGGGATCGAGCACGACTCCTCCCACGAGTTGGGTGTCGACCCGGGTCTGGTCAAGGACGGCGTCGAGGCGCATCTGCAGGCCCTGCTCGCCGAGCACGTCGAACTCCTCGGCGCCGGCTACACATTGGTGCGTCGCGAGTACATGACCCCGATCGGGCCGGTCGACCTGCTGTGCCGGGACGAGCGGGGCCGCTCGGTCGCTGTGGAGATCAAGCGCCGGGGCGAGATCGACGGGGTCGAACAACTCACCCGCTACCTCGAACTGCTCAACCGGGACTCACTGCTGGCGCCCGTCGCCGGGGTGTTCGCCGCCCAGCAGATAAAGCCGCAGGCCCGCACTCTGGCAACTGATCGTGGAATCCGATGTGTGACTTTGGATTACGACAAGATGAGGGGCATGGACAACGACGAGTTCCGACTGTTCTGATGGGCAGGCGGCGCACTCCGCGCAAACGAGCGCCGGTGCGTGACCCGCTGCCCGCGCCGCGGCGCATCGAGGCGGGCTCCGACGGCTACGACTATGAGGTCCGCACGGTGCCGGGCGCGCGGGCGGCCAAGGCTTACCGGTGTCCGGGGTGCGATCACGAGATTCGGCCGGGCACGGCGCACGTCGTCGTGTGGCCGGTCGACGATCCGGAAGGGATGGACGATCGGCGTCACTGGCACACGTCGTGCTGGACGCACCGCGCCACGCGCGGTCCGACCCGCCGGTGGTCCTAGTGCGCTGCCGAATCCTTGGCGGGCTCGACCAGCTCGATCAGCACGCCGCCGCCGTCCTTCGGATGGATGAAATTGATCCGCGAGTTCGCGGTGCCGCGCCGCGGGGTGTCGTACAGCAGCCGGACGCCCTGCTCACGCAGGCGCTCGCTGAGCGCGTCGATGTCGCTGGTTCGGTAGGCCAGCTGTTGCAGGCCGGGGCCCCGCTTGTCGATGAACTTGGCGATCGTCGAGGTCTCGTCCAGCGGCGACATCAACTGGATCTGTGCGCTGCCCACCGGCGCGCCGCGCACCGACAGCATCGCCTCGCGGACACCCTGCTCCTCGTTGATCTCCTCATGGAGCACGATCATGCCCAGGTGGTCGTGATACCACTTGATCGCCACGTCCAGATCGGGGACGGCGATGCCGACATGGTCAATCCCGGTCACCAGCGCGGTGGCCAATGCCGGACGGGCGTCAGTCTGCTCGGCGGTCATAACGTAAAGGTAACCTAACAAGATCAGTTTCGAATAGGCCGGTGCGCACGTATAGCCTCTTTCCAGCCATCCGAAACAAGTGTGGAGGTCGTCATGACGACGTCAGTGATCGTTGCTGGAGCGCGTACCCCGGTGGGCAAGCTGATGGGTTCGCTCAAGGATTTCAAGGGCAGTGATCTCGGTGCCGTGGCGATCGCCGGCGCGCTGGAGAAGGCGAACGTTCCCGCCTCCGCGGTCGAGTACGTGATCATGGGCCAGGTGTTGACGGCCGGCGCCGGCCAGATGCCGGCGCGGCAGGCTGCGGTGGCTGCCGGCATCCCGTGGGACGTGGCGTCGCTGACGATCAACAAGATGTGCCTGTCGGGCATCGATGCGATCGCGCTGGCCGATCAGCTGATCCGGGCGGGTGAGTTCGACGTCATCGTCGCCGGTGGTCAGGAGTCGATGACCCAGGCCCCGCACCTGCTGATGAACAGCCGGTCAGGGTACAAGTACGGCGACGTCACGGCGCTCGATCACCTGGCTTACGACGGTTTGCACGACGTGTTCACCGATCAGCCGATGGGCGCGCTGACCGAGCAGCGCAACGACGTCGACCGGTTCACCCGCGCCGAGCAGGACGAGTACGCGGCGTCGTCGCATCAGAAGGCGGCCAGGGCGTGGAAGGACGGGGTCTTCGCCGACGAGGTGGTGCCCGTCAAGATCCCGCAGCGCAAGGGCGACCCGATCGAGTTCAGCGAGGACGAGGGCATCCGCGCCGATACCAGCGCCGAGTCGCTCTCGGGCCTGAAGCCCGCGTTCCGCAAGGACGGCACCATCACCGCCGGTTCGGCGTCGCAGATCTCCGACGGCGCATGCGCGGTCGTGGTGATGAGCAAGGCCAAGGCCGAGGAGTTGGGGCTGAGTTGGCTGTGCGAGATCGGTGCCCACGGCGTGGTGGCCGGTCCGGATTCGACGCTGCAGAGCCAGCCGGCCAACGCGATCAAGAAGGCGCTGACCAAGGAAGGCATCTCGGTCGACCAGCTCGACGTCGTCGAGATCAACGAGGCATTCGCCGCCGTGGCGCTCGCGTCGACCAAGGAGTTGGGGATCGACGCTGAGAAGGTGAACACCAACGGCGGCGCCATCGCTATCGGTCACCCGATCGGGATGTCCGGCGCGCGGATCACGCTGCACGCCGCGCTGGAGTTGGCTCGTCGCGGTTCGGGCTACGCGGTGGCCGCGCTGTGCGGCGCCGGCGGGCAGGGTGACGCCCTGATCCTGCGCAGGCCCTGAGCAACTCGCATCAACGACGCGGTGTAGTAGCTGGTCGTGCGGTCGGGCACAATGGCCGGCATGACTAGCGCTTACGACCTCCGCAGCGCGGCGGGCTGGTTCCGGTTGATCGCTTTTGCCGAGGCGGTCAGCTGGGTCGGACTGCTGCTCGGTATGTACTTCAAGTACCTGGGCTCACCGCAGACCGAGATCGGTGTGAAGGTGTTCGGCCCGGTGCACGGCGGCGTGTTCGTCGCGTTCGGGGTGGCCGCGCTCGTCGTCGGGATCTTGAACAAATGGGGTGTCGGGACGTGGTTGCTGGCGTTGCTGGGCAGCATCGTACCGTTAGGTAGTGTGATCTTCCTCATATGGGCTGATCGCAGTGGTCGGATGGGATCCCAGCCGGTTTCCGACGGGCTTCCTCGACCGGGCGCGCCGGTACCCGAAACGACGTGACAGACTTGAGATGTGACTCGACCTGGACCCCGAATTTCGTCTGCGCTGACGGGAGCTGTCGACCTGTCGGCGCTCAAGCAACGCCCCGCGGCCGGCGATAGCGCGCCGGCAGGGAACCCGGGTGGCGTGGAGATCACCGAAGCCAACCTCGAAGCCGAGGTGCTGGCGCGCTCCACCGAGGTGCCCGTCGTCGTGCTGCTGTGGTCGCCGCGCAGCGATTCCAGTGTCCAACTCGGTGAGGCGCTGTCCGCGCTGGCCGCCGCCGACGGCCCCAAGTGGGCCTTCGCCTCGGTCAATGTCGACACCACGCCGCGCGTCGCGCAGATGTTCGGTGTGCAGGCGGTGCCGACCGTTGTGGCGTTGGCCGCGGGCCGACCGCTGTCCAGTTTCGAGGGCATGCAGCCGCCCGAGCAGCTGCGGCGCTGGATCGACTCCCTGCTGAGCGCAACAGCCGGCAAGCTCGCCGGGGGTGCCGGCGATGCAGACGGCGCTGAAGCGGTCGATCCCGAGGTTGAGCAGGCGCGCGCCCATCTCGACGCCGGGGATTTCGACGCCGCACGCAACGCGTACCAGGCGATCCTCGACGCCGACCCGAATCATCCCGAGGCCAAGGGCGCAGTGCGTCAGATCGAGTTCCTGCAGCGTGCGACCACGCATTCCCGGGACGCGATCGCCGCGGCCGATGCGGCACCCGACGACATCGACGCCGCGTTCGCCGCCGCCGACGTCGAGGTCATGCAGCAGGATGTCGCCGCCGCGTTCGCGCGGCTGACCGCTCTGGTGAAGCGCACCGAAGGCGACGACCGCACCCGGGTGCGCACCCGCCTCATCGAGCTCTTCGATCTGTTCGACCCAGCCGACCCGGACGTCATCGCGGGGCGGCGCAATCTGGCCAACGCCCTCTACTGATCCCGCCGAAATCGCATTCCATGCGGCCCCGACTCGGGATTTGGCGCGTGGAATGCGATTTCGCCGCAAAGTCGGTCAAGGTTTTTCGGGCTCGAACCACAGCGCGGTCAGGGGCGGCAGCACCATCACCGCTGAGGCCGGCCTGCCGTGCCACGGCTCGTCGGTGGCCTCCACGGCACCGTAGTTGCCGATGCCCGAACCGTGATAGGTATCGGAATCGGTGTTGAGCACCTCGCGCCACTTGCCCGCATGCGGCAGCCCCAACCGGTAGCGGGTGTGCTCTGAGCCCGAGAAATTGAACACGCACGCCATCATCGAGCCGTCGTCGCCGAACCGCAGGAAGCTCAGCACGTTGTTGGCGGAGTCGTTCGCGTCGATCCAGGAGTAGCCCTCGGGTTGGGTGTCCCGCGACCACAACGCCCGGCGCGTGCGGTAGATCTCGTTGGCATCGGTGAGCATTCGCAGAATTCCGTCGGAGAAGCCCTGCTCGTCGAGCTGGAACCAGTCGACCCCGCGCTCCTCGGACCACTCGGCACGCTGGCCGAATTCCTGGCCCATGAACAGCAGCTGCTTGCCCGGGTGTGCCCACTGGTAGGCCAGCAGGCCGCGAATGCCTGCGGCCTTGCTGTGATCGTCGCCTGGCATCCGGCCCCACAGCGTGCCCTTGCCGTGCACCACCTCGTCGTGGCTGATCGGCAGCACGTAGTTCTCGCTGAACGCGTACAGCATCGAGAAGGTGATCTCGTGGTGGTGGTAGCTGCGGTGGATCGGGTCCCGCTTGATGAACTCCAACGTGTCGTTCATCCATCCCATGTTCCACTTCATCGAAAAGCCGAGGCCGCCAAGGCTTGTCGGGCGCGTCACGCCCGGCCAGGAGGTCGACTCCTCGGCGATGGTGACGATGCCGGGGTTGATCTTGTGCACGGTGGCGTTCATCTCCTGCAGGAACTGCACGGCCTCGAGATTCTCGCGGCCACCGTAGATGTTCGGCGACCAGCCGCCTTCCGGGCGGGAATAGTCGAGGTAGAGCATCGAGGCGACGGCGTCCACGCGGAGCCCGTCGACGTGGAACTCCTGCAGCCAGTACAGCGCGTTCGCCACCAGGAAGTTGCGCACCTCGGCTCGACCGAAGTCGAACACATAAGTGCCCCAGTCCAATTGCTCGCCGCGGCGGGGATCGCCGTGCTCGTAGAGCGCGGTGCCGTCGAAGCGGCCCAGCGCCCACGCGTCCTTCGGGAAGTGGGCGGGCACCCAGTCCACGATCACGCCGATGCCGGCCCGGTGCAGCGCGTCGACGAGGTAGCGGAACTCGTCGGGAGTGCCGAACCGCGACGACGGCGCATAGTACGAGGTGACCTGGTATCCCCAGGAACCCCCGAACGGATGCTCGGCCACCGGCAGCATCTCGACGTGGGTGAAGCCGTGCTCAACAACATAAGCGGTGAGCTGCTCGGCCAGCTCGGTATAGCTCAGTCCGGGCCGCCATGAGCCCAGGTGCACCTCGTAGGTGCTCATCGGTTCGAAGACGGGATTGCGCAGCGCCCGCCCGCTCATCCACTCCTCGTCGTTCCACGTGTAGTCGCTCTCGAACACGCGCGAGGCGGTCTGCGGAGGGACTTCGGTCGCGAACGCCATCGGATCGGCGCGGTCGGTGACCGCCCCGTCGGCGCCGTGCACCCGGAACTTGTAGAGCCCGCCGTCAGGGAAGTTGGGCCAGAACAGCTCCCACACGCCGGTGGAGCCGAGCACGCGCATCTGCGCCTCGTTGCCCCAGTGGTTGAAATCGCCGGTGACGCTCACACCCTTGGCGTTCGGCGCCCACACCGCGAACGACACCCCGGTGACCTCACCGTCGGGGGTGGTGAAGCTGCGCGGGTGCGCCCCGAGGACCTCCCAGAGCCGTTCGTGCCGGCCCTCGGAGAACAGGTGCAGGTCGACCTCGCCGAGGGTCGGAAGGAACCGGTAGGCATCGGCGACGGTGTGCACGAAGGCCGACTCGTCTTCGGAGTACTTGATCTCGAACCGGTAGTCGATCAGATTGACGAACGGGACCGCGACGGCGAACAGGCCTGCCTCGATGTGGCGCAACGGATATCGCGTGCCGCCGATCACCGCGACCACCTCTACGGCGTGCGGCCGGAAGGCGCGGATCACGGTGTGATCGTCGTATTCATGCGCGCCGAGGACCGAATGCGGGTCGTGGTGCTCGCCGGCCAGCAGCCGGTTCAGGTCGGCGGTGTGCGGCCGCAGGTGCGGGCTGTCCACCTGATTCTGGATATTGGACGCGTTGGTCATGTCGTCACTCCCTACGCAGAAGGTTGGCTCGTTGGTCGGCGGGAACCTGGGGCATGTTGAACACGTGGGCCACGGCTTTGGCCGGCTCCAGACGCACGTAATTGCTCTGGCCCCACTGGTATTCCTCGCCCGAGATCTCGTCGCGCACCCAGAAGCGGTCCTGCAGGTCCATGCCCAGCGCCTCCATGTCCAGCCACAGCGTTCCCTCCTCCGGGCCGAACGGGTTGAGAGTCACCACCACAAGCACCTGATCGCCCGAGACGGGATCGAACTTGCTGTAGGCCAGCAGCGCATCGTTGTCGACGTGGTGGAACTTGATGGTGCGCATCTGCTGCAGAGCCGGGTGCAGGCGGCGGATTTCGTTGAGCCGGGTGATGAATGGCTCCAGCGATTCGCCGTCGGACAGCGCTGCCTCGAAGTCGCGGGGCCGCAACTCGTACTTCTCCGAGTTCAGGTACTCCTCACTGCCCTCGCGCACGGCGCGGTGCTCGAACAGTTCGAAGCCGGAGTACATGCCCCAGGTGGGGCTCATCGTCGACGCGAGCACGGCCCGGATCGCGAACATGCCCGGACCGCCGTGCTGCAAGCTCTCGTGCAGGATGTCGGGGGTGTTCACCCACAGGCTCTGCCTGCTGTAGTCGGCGTGCTCGGCGATCGACTCACCGAACTCGATCAGCTCCCACTTGGCGGTTCGCCAGGTGAAATATGTGTAGGACTGCGTGAACCCGAGCTTGGCCAGTCCGAACAGTCGCGCCGGCCGGGTGAACGCCTCGGCCAAGAACAGCACGTCAGGATCGGTGTTCTTCACCTCCCCGATGAGCCAGGCCCAGAAGTTGGGCGGCTTGGTGTGCGGGTTGTCGACCCGAAACACCTTGACGCCGTGCGACACCCAGAACTTGACCACCCGCAGCACTTCCTCGTAGAGCCCGGCGGGATCGTTGTCGAAATTCAGCGGGTAGATGTCCTGGTATTTTTTCGGCGGGTTCTCCGCGTAGGCGATCGTGCCGTCGGGCAGCACGGTGAACCACTCGGGGTGCTCACGGGCCCACGGATGGTCCGGCGCGCACTGCAGCGCCAGGTCCAGTGCGACCTCGAGCCCCTCGTCGCGTGCGGCGCTGACGAACTCGTCGAAGTCCTCGATGGTGCCCAGGTCCGGGTGGACGGCGTCGTGGCCGCCCTCGTCGCTGCCGATCGCCCACGGCGATCCGACATCCCCCGGTGCGGCGGTGACGCTGTTGTTGCGCCCCTTGCGGTGCACCTTGCCGATCGGATGGATCGGCGGCAGATAGACGATGTCGAAGTTCATCCGGGCCACCCGCGGCAACGCCTTGGTGGCGGTGGCGAACGTCCCGTGCACAGGATGGCCGGAACTGTCCCACCCGCCGGTGGAGCGCGGGAACAACTCATACCAGGAGCTGAACCGCGCCAGCGGGCGGTCCACCCAGATGCCGTACTGCTTGCCGCGGGTGACGAGCTCGCGCAGCGGGTACTGATCGAGCAGCGCCACCAGGTCGGGGGCCAGCGCAGCGCCGGCGCGGTAGTACGGATCGCCCGGCTCGCGCAGCCGGGCGGCCGCCTCCGCCAGCGGGTAGCGGTCCTGACGGGGCACGCCCGTCGCGGCGCGGTCCAGCAGACGGGCCCCGATCAGCAGGTCGTTGTTCAGCTCGCCCTCGCTCTGACCCGCGTCGAGTTTCGCCGTCACGTTCTTGCGCCACGTCGCGATCGGGTCACCCCAGCCGTCCACCCGAAACGTCCACAGTCCGACCTCGTCCGGAGTGAACTGGCCGTGGAACACGTCGGGGGTGCGACCCGGGGCCATCGGCAGGGCCAGCGGCCGCACCCGCGGTCCGGGGGTGACGACCTCCTGGATCGGCACCGCCTCGGTGGAGCGGACCCGGCCCGGGGGCTCGTCGGCCAACGCGGGATAGGCCGTGCCGTGGTAGCGGACCACCAGGGTTGCCGCCACCGCGTCGTGGCCCTCCCGCCACACCGTTGCCGACACCGGGACAACCTCGCCGACGACCGCTTTGGCGGGGAAGCGCCCTTCCGACACCACGGGCTGGACGTCATCGATCTCGATTCGACCGGCGGTCACGCGATCACTCCCTGGCACTCCCTACCACTCGATCAGCACCGCACGGCGTGCACCGCGCGTCGTTGCCTCGTTCTCAACCTGCTCGGCCGGTGTGGTCCTGTCCCCGTCCGCAGGCCCGGCTCAAAGCCCTGTCGCGCCTATACCCACCGTAGTGTCCGACTCAACCTTTCGTCGGTCATCGGGTCCGCCGGCCGGGGCGGATGATCATCCCACCGGAGGACGCCGCGCGGCAGTAAGGTGACCACGCGTGAAAGCTCTCCGCAGATTCACCGTCCGTGCCCACCTTCCCGAACAGTTGTCCGCGCTCGAGCGGCTCTCTGTCAATCTGCGCTGGTCCTGGGACAAACCGACCCAGGATCTGTTCGAGGCGATCGACCCGAGGCTGTGGGAACAGGTCGGTGGAGACCCGGTGGCGCTGCTCGGTCAGGTCGGTCCCGCCCGGTTGGAGGAGCTGGCCGCCGACGAATCCTTCGTCCGGCGCCTCGATGCGCTGGCCGCCGACCTCGACGACTACCTGAGCAGGCCGCTGTGGTACCAGCAGCTCGGCGACCAACAGGATGCGGAACCGCCGCGGGGCATCGCGTACTTCTCGATGGAGTTCGGCGTGGCCGAGGTGCTGCCGAACTATTCGGGTGGCCTCGGAATCCTGGCCGGCGATCACCTGAAGTCGGCCTCAGACCTCGGACTGCCGCTGATCGCCGTGGGCCTGTACTACCGCTGCGGGTACTTCCGCCAGTCGCTGACCGCCGACGGTTGGCAGCACGAGGCCTATCCGGCGCTGGATCCGCAGGGTCTGCCGCTGCGGCTGTTGACCGATGCGCGGGGCGCCGCGGTCCTCGTCGAGCTGGCGCTGCCCGACGGTGCGCAGCTTTCGGCACGGATCTGGATTGCGCAGGTCGGTCGAATTCCGTTGCTGCTGTTGGACTCTGACATCCCGGAGAACGAGCACGAGCTGCGCTCTGTCACCGACCGGCTGTACGGCGGTGACCAGGAGCACCGAATCCGGCAGGAGATCCTGGCCGGTATCGGCGGTGTGCGCGCCATCCGCGCGTTCACCGAACTGGAAGGCCTGGCCGCCCCGGAGGTCTTCCACATGAACGAAGGCCACGCCGGGTTCCTGGGCGCCGAACGCATCCGTGAGCTGATCGAGGCCGGTCTGGACTTCGACACCGCGCTGTCGGTGGTCCGGGCGTCCACCGTGTTCACCACCCACACCCCGGTCGCCGCGGGCATCGACCGGTTCCCGGTCGAGATGGTGGAACGGTATTTCGGGCCTGAGCTCGGCGCGCCCGCGGTGGGCGGCTCCCCGCTGTTGCCCGGGGTGCCGCTGGAACGCATCCTCGCCTTCGGCGCCGAGGATGACCCGACGAAATTCAACATGGCGCACATGGGCCTTCGCCTGGCCCAGCGCGCCAACGGGGTGTCCCTGCTGCACGGGCGGGTGAGCCGGGTGATGTTCAACGATCTGTGGCAGGGTTTCGACCCGGGCGAGGTTCCGATCGGGTCGATCACCAACGGCGTGCACGCGCCCACCTGGGCGGCGCCGCAGTGGATGGAGCTGGGACGCGAGCTGCTCGGCAGCGAGGACCTGACCTCGCTGCGTGAGACCGAGTCCTGGTCGAGGTTGCAGCAGGTCGATTCGGGACATCTGTGGTGGATCCGCTCGCAGCTGCGCGCCGAGCTGATCGAGGACGTCCGCGCCCGGCTGCGCCGCTCCTGGCTGGAGCGTGGTGCCTCTGACGCCGAGCTCGGCTGGGTGGCAACCGCTTTCGATCCAGGCGTACTCACCATCGGGTTCGCTCGCCGGGTGCCGACCTACAAGCGGCTGACGCTGATGCTGCGCGATCCCGAACGGCTGGCCAGATTGCTGCTCGACGACAAGCGCCCCATGCAGCTGATCGTGGCCGGGAAATCGCACCCCGCCGACGAGGGCGGCAAGGCGCTGATCCAGCAGATCGTGAGGTTCGCCGACCGGGAAGACCTGCGCCACCGCATCGCCTTCCTGCCCGACTACGACATCTCGATGGCGCGCAAGCTCTACCACGGTTGCGATGTGTGGCTGAACAACCCGCTGCGCCCGCTGGAGGCGTGCGGCACCTCGGGGATGAAGAGTGCGCTCAACGGTGGCCTGAACCTGTCCATCCGCGACGGGTGGTGGGACGAGTGGTATGACGGTGAGAACGGTTGGGAGATACCGACTGCCGACGGACTGGCCGACGAGGGCAGGCGCGACGACCTCGAGGCCGCGGCGTTGTATGACCTGCTCGAGCGTGCGGTCGCACCGAAGTTCTACGACCGCGACGAGAACGGCGTCCCGACCCGGTGGGTCGAAATGGTTCGCCACACGTTGCAGACGCTGGGGCCGAAGGTGTTGGCCTCCCGCATGGTTCGCGACTACACCGAGAAGTACTATCTGCCTGCGGCCCATGCGCTGCGACAGGTGATCGAGCCCGGCAGCGCACCGGAGTTCGGCCAGCCCTTCGGCGCGGCACGCGAACTCGCCGACTACCGCAGGCGGGTCAGACAGGCCTGGCCGCACGTCAAGATCACCGACGTCGACAGCTACGGGCTGCCTGACACCCCGCTACTGGGCTCGGAACTGACGCTGACCGCGACGGTGTCGCTCGGCCGCCTGCGTCCCGACGAGGTGGCGGTGCAGGCGGTGCTGGGCCGCGTCGACGCCGGCGATTCGCTCCTCGACCCGGCCATCGTGCCGATGGACCACGCGGGCACGGCCGAGAGCGGCGACGAGATCTTCACCGCGACGACACCGCTGCCGATCGCCGGATCGGTCGGGTACACGGTCCGGGTGCTGCCCCATCACCGGCTGCTGGCCGGCGACAACGAACTAGGGCTGATCACCTTGGCGTGACGCCGCCGCAGACCCCGGCTCACGGAAAGCGTTTGAAGCAGCGCTCCGCGTCGCTGAGGACCCCCAGCCGGAAGGCGTCGATGCGGGAGAACCCCGAAGGCACGGATTCCCCGTTGACATCGCTGGCGACCAACCCGTTGGTGAGAATGCCGGAGACCGCCTCGTCGACGTCGCCGGCGGTGAGCGCGACCGTGTCACCGTCGGGGGTGGTCACTTCTTCGGTCATCTTCACCGTCGCGACCCCGGTCAGACACGCGGTCCGCAGCGCGGCCTCGGCGCTGTCCAGTGCCACCCCAGCGTGTTCATGCTGGATCGCCAGCATGTACCGCGACACCAGCACCGAGTAGGCCATGTTGTCGCCGGTGGCCAGGCTTCCGCCGTCCCGGGGATCGGCCTGTGCGCCCATCTCCTCGAGCGCGGGCAGATCGACGACGATCGTGTTGGTCGCCGGGCAGAAGGACGCGGGCGGGCTCGGCCGGGCGTCCGGACAGCTGCGCGCGGCCTCGGCATCGAAGCTCAGCGCGGGAGGGTTCTTGGGCGAGAACAGGATTCCCATCGCATCGACGATCGAGCGGGCCGAGTCCTCGGTGACCGGCAACTCGCCCGTCTGGTCCTCGGGCAGCAGCACCGGCAGGTCTCCGCGCCGCTGGTCGATCTCGGCCAGATCGATGCCCGCGCACGCCGACGGGCCGTCGGTGAAGCCGAACTGGAACGCCGACAACCGCTCGAATGCCGAACCGTGCTCGTCGACACCGGCATCGGGATCGCCCTCGGTCAGCAGCGGATCGCGGACGGAGATGACGCCGGCGAGTACGTTGTTGAGGCCCTCGCCGGTGCTCAGCGTGAACCGCGGTGAGGAGTCCTCGGCGACCCAGCGCATATAGGCGCCGGAGAAGCAGTCGGCCTGCTGCTCGGCGACCAGCGTCGGCGTGTCCTTCTTCGTCAGGCCGGCCAACCGCGAGACGGCGTGCCCGTACTCGTGCGCGAGAACCATCAGCACGCCGATGTCCCCGTGTGCGCGCTGCAGTCCGGGCAGCAACTCGCCACGGTCCCAACCGATGGTCCGGTCGGCGTAGCAGTAGCCGGCGTTGACCAGACCGTAGGTGTCCTCGCCGCAGAACTCGCCGTCAAACCCGTTGGCGTCCCACGAGATCAGTTCGGCGACCGGGCGGAACCTCTCGTCGAAGGTCTCCTCGTAGGCCCTCGCCCAGTAGTCTTCGATGTCGCTGATCGCGTTCGCGGCGAGCTCATCCATCGCGCCACCGTCAGTGTCGCGGACATCGCGTGCGGGGCCTTCGGCGCCGGGGCGCAACCCGGTCGGGCCGTCGGTGGCCGGCATCCCCGCCACCCGGAACGGGTCGTCGAACACGGACACCGGGCTGCCCGCCAGCGTGGTGGAGCAGGCGACGGCGGCCAGGACCGCGCAGCCGGTGACCGCGATGCCCAACAGTGCGCGCGGCCTTCTCGACGGGCTCATGGACGCCGCCTTTCCCTCGTGGCCGCAGCGGCGTGACTCCGGCGGCCGAACGTTGTCGACAGGATAGTGAATTCGCGCCGCCGACTGCGGGTATCGCGGAGGTCAGCGCGGGCCGCGAAGACGCTGCAGCGCCGCCCGCACCGCTGCGCCGTCGGTCGTCGCCCAAAACGGCGGCAGCGATGCGCGCAGGAATCCGCTGTAGCGGGCGGTGGCCATCCGGGAATCCAGCACGGCCACCACGCCGCGGTCGTCCATGCCGCGCAGCAATCTTCCGGCGCCCTGGGCGAGCAGCAGCGCCGCATGGCTGGCCGCGACCGCCATGAAACCGTTGCCGCCGCGCGCGGCCACCCTGCGCTGCCTCGCGGTGAGCAGCGGATCGTCTGGGCGGGGAAACGGGATGCGGTCGATGAGCACCAGCGACAACGAGGGCCCCGGCACGTCGACGCCCTGCCAGAGCGACAGCGTGCCGAACAGCGAGGTCTGCTCGTCGTCGGCGAAACGCTGGACCAGTGCCGACGTGTTGTCATCGCCCTGGCACAGCACGGGGGTGTCGAGTCGCTCGCGCATCACCTCCGCCGCCGACTTGGCGGCGCGCATCGACGAGAACAACCCCAACGTGCGGCCGTCGGCGGCCTCGATCAGCGCGCAGATCTCGTCGAGTTGTTCCGCGGATCCGGCGCCGTCACGGCCGGGCGGCGGCAGGTGCGCGGCGACGTAGAGGATGCCCGACTTCGCATGGTCGAACGGCGACCCGACGTCCAGACCGCGCCAGCGCACGGCGCTGCTCTGCTGACCGGGCTCGCGGTCGGCGCCGCCGGACAGACCCCATGCGGCGGCCATCGCATCGAAACTGCCCCCGATGGTCAGCGTCGCCGAGGTCAACACCGCTGTCGAATGCCCGAACAGCCTGCTTCGCAACAGCCCGGCCACCGAGAGCGGCGCAACCCGCAGCACCGCGCGGCTGCCGGACCTGGCGTCGTCGATGTGGTCGAGCCACACCACGTCGGTGCGGTCGGAGATGGCCGGCACGAACGAGTCGAGGATCCGGGCGGCGGTGTCGCTGACATCCGACAGCGCGGTGGCCGCCTCGGCGCGCGCCGACGCCGTCTTCGGATCGTTGGGAGCGGTGTCGACCGCGGTGCGTGCCGCGTGCGCGGCGTCGCGCAGAGCGGCCAGGTAGCTTCCCAACTCCTCGTCGAGGACGTCGATCCGGCCGGGACGGGCCTCGAAAACCGCCGACGAGAACGTCGTCGACGCGGCCTCCAGCCGTTCGGCGAGTTCGGGCGTCACCACCCGCGCGGCCCGCCGGTGCGCGATTCCCAGCAGCGTGGCCGACAGTTCGGCGGTGGCGACCCCGGTGACGCGGTCGACCAGTTCGTGCGCCTCGTCGATGACGAGCAACTCGTGTTCGGGCAGCACGTTGGCATCACCGATGGCGTCGATGGCCAGCAGCGCGTGGTTGGTCACCACGACGTCGGCCTCACCGGCCCGGCCGCGCGCCCGTTCGGCGAAACAGTCTGTGCCGAACGGGCACCGCGACACCCCGATGCATTCGCGTGCCGACACGCTGACCTGCGACCAGGACCGGTCCGCAACACCGGGTTTGAGTTCGTCACGGTCCCCGGTGTCCGTCGTCTCCGACCACTCGGTGAGCCGTTTCACGTCGCGGCCCAGCGCGCTGCTCGCCACCGGGGAGAACAGTTCCTCCTGCGGGATGTCGTCCGGTTCGCTGCCCGTGGATCCGTTGTGAATCTTGTTCAGGCACAGGTAGTTTCCGCGACCTTTCAACAGGGCGAAGGTCGGCCGGCGGGGCAGCGCCGCGGCCAGCGAGTCGGCGAGCCGGGGGAGGTCGCGGTCGACCAGCTGGCGCTGCAGCGCGATCGTGGCCGTCGAGACCACCACAGGGCGGTTCTCCGCCACCGCGTGCGCGACGGAAGGCACCAGATACGCCAGCGACTTACCCGTGCCGGTGCCGGCCTGGACGGCGAGATGTTCCCCGGTGTCGAACGCACGCGCGACCGCTTCGGCCATCGCGATCTGGCCGTCGCGGGTGGCCCCGCCCAGCGCGGAGACGGCCGTGGCCAGCAGACCGGTGACCTCCACCGGGGTCTACTTCCGTCCGGGCGAGGGAGCGACCATCCGGGTCGGGATCGCGGGATCGCCGCTCGACAGGCTCAGACCGTCCCACGGCAGGCTGAGCAGGCCGTCGGCGACGCGGGCGCGGGCGGCGTCCAGCCCCAGGTCGGCGACCGGCTCGCCGTGGCGCACCAGCGGCACTGTCAGCTCGCGGATGTGCAGGTCTTCCGGGTCCGGAGGGGCACCGCCGGCGGGATAGACCACCTCTTCGACGATGGTGCCCGACCTCTTGACGAGCCGGCACGCCCGCTTACGCCCGCCGTGGGACTCCTTGTGGGTGCTGCGCTTCTCGACCGGGATCCCGTCGACTTCGACAAGCTTGTAGACCATGCCGGCAGTCGGGGCGCCCGACCCGGTGACCACCGAGGTTCCCACGCCGTAGACGTCCACCGGTTCGGCGCGCAGCGCGGCGATCGCGAATTCGTCGAGATCACCCGACACCACGATGCGCGTCTCGGCCGCTCCGAGGCCGTCCAGCTGATCGCGGACCTGACGGGCCAGCACGCCGAGGTCGCCGGAGTCGATGCGCACCGCGCCCAGACGGGTGCCCGCGACCTCGATCGCGTGCGCCACACCTGCGGTGATGTCGTAGGTGTCGACGAGCAGGGTGGTACCCGCGCCCAGCGCCTCGATCTGCGCGCGGAACGCGGCCTTCTCCCAGTCCGCCGGGGTCCCGTCCCTGGTGGTGTGCAGCAGGGTGAAGGCGTGCGCGCTGGTGCCGAGCGCCGGCACGCTGTGGCGCCGCTGGGCCTCCAGGTTCGACGACCCGGCGAACCCCGCCAGGTAGGCCGCGCGCGCGGCGGCGACGGCGCCCTGTTCGTGGGTGCGTCGCGAGCCCATCTCGATCAGCGGCCGCCCCGCCGCGGCGCTGACCATCCGCGCCGCCGCGGACGCCACCGCGCTGTCGTAGTTGAAGATCGACAAGGCGAGCGTCTCGAGCAGCACGCATTCGCCGAAGGTGCCGTGCACCGACAGCACCGGTGAGCCGGGGAAGTACAGTTCACCCTCCGGGTAGCCGTCCACGTCGCCGGTGAAGCGGTAACCGGCGAGATAGTCCAGGGTGGTGTCGTCGACGACGTCCTGCAGGAGGCTCAACGCCGCTGTGTCGAACCTGAACGCCTGCAACGCATCAACGAACCGCGCCGTACCGGCGTTGACGCCGTAGCGTCGGCCGCCGGGAAGGCGGCGGGCGAACACCTCGAAGGTGCTGTGCCTGCCCGCCGTCCCGTCCCGCAACGCGGCCGCGAGCATCGTCAGTTCGTATTTGTCCGTGAGCAGCGCCGTAGACGTGTGCGACAGGTCCGTGGGCGAGAAGGTCACCGGCTCACCGTATCGGTTCGAGGCCGGTCCGGAGCCCCGGTATCCTGGCCCCATGGTGACTCCGGCGAAGGCACGACCGGGTACCCGCGAAGACCGTGACGCACGCGTGGACCGGGAGACGGACGCGGCCGCCGACGTGCCGTGGGTGACCATCGTCTGGGACGACCCGGTGAACCTGATGACCTACGTGACCTACGTCTTCCAGAAACTCTTCGGCTACAGCGAGCCGCACGCCACCAAGTTGATGCTGCAGGTGCACAACGAGGGCAGGGCCGTGGTGTCGGCAGGCAGCCGGGAATCCATGGAAGCCGATGTGACCAGGCTCCACGCCGCCGGGCTGTGGGCGACACTGCAACAGGACCGCTGAAGACACTGTGCGTAAATGGAAGCGGGTCGAGGGCGCCGACGGCCCGCGGTTCCGGTCGGCGCTGGCCGCACACGAGGCCGAGCTGCTGAGTAGTCTGGTCACCTCGCTGCTGGGCATGCTCGACACCCGGGAAGCGTCCGCCCCGGTCGACGAACTCGCCGAGATCACCGGAATCAGGACCGGCAATTCCGTTCCGCCGCAAGACGATACGCTCAAGAGGCTGCTGCCGGACTTCTACCGGCCGGCCACCGACCACCCGGCCGGATCGGGTGCCGCGGAAAGCCTCAACAGCGCACTGCGCAGCCTGCACGAGCCCGCCATCATCGAGGCCAAACGCGAAGCGGCGCAACGCCTGCTGGACACCGTTCCCGCCGGTGGCGGCAAACTCGAGTTGTCCGAGGCCGACGCGCAGGCGTGGGCGTCGGCGGTCAACGACGTGCGGCTGGCGCTCGGAACCATGCTCGACGTCGGTTCCGACATCCCCGACCGGTTGCCCGCCGACCATCCGATGGCCGGTCACCTCGACGTGTACCAGTGGCTGACGGTGTTGCAGGAGTACCTGGTGATCTGCCTGATGGATCGGTCCCGCTAGATGAGCGGATCGATCACCGACGTCGGGGGTATCCGCGTGGGGCACCATCACCGGATCGACGAGGACGCGCAGCTGGGCTCGGGCTGGGCGACCGGCACCACCGTGGTGCTCACCCCGCCGGGCACGGTCGGCGCCGTCGACGGCCGGGGTGGGGCGCCGGGTACCCGCGAGACCGATCTGCTCGATCCGAGCAACTCGGTGCGGCACGTCGACGCGGTGGTGCTGACCGGAGGGAGTGCGTTCGGACTCGCCGCCGCCGACGGCGTGATGACCTGGCTGGAGGAGCAGAACCGCGGTGTGGCTCTCGACGGCGGCGTGGTGCCGATCGTGCCGTCCGCGGTGATCTT
The DNA here is from genome assembly GCF_054786995.1 of Mycobacterium sp. ZZG. Taxonomy (NCBI): domain Bacteria; kingdom Bacillati; phylum Actinomycetota; class Actinomycetes; order Mycobacteriales; family Mycobacteriaceae; genus Mycobacterium; species Mycobacterium sp. ZZG. Next base: position 82,303 of record NZ_JBTBFV010000013.1, on the reverse strand, counting down.
CGACCTCCCGGTCGGAGGTTGGCGGTGCCGACCCGACGCGGGCTTCGGCTATCGGGCCGCCGCCGCGGCGGGCACCGAGGTGGGGATCGGAACCGTGGGCGCCGGCGTCGGTGCGCGCGCCGGAGTCCTCAAGGGTGGCGTCGGTACGGCCTCGGTCACCCTGGAATCCGGCGTGACTGTCGGCGCGCTCGTCGTGGTCAACTCCGCGGGCGATGTCGTCGACCCCGCCACCGGGCTGCCCTGGCTGGCCGCCCACGTCGAGCAATTCGGGCTCGTCGCCCCGCCCGAGAACGAACTGGCGGCCTACGCCGACCGCCACGGCGAGCTGAGTCCGCTCAACACCACCATCGCCGTGGTCGCGACCGACGCGGCGCTGAGCAAGGCGGCCTGCCGCCGGGTTGCGGTGGCGGCTCAGGACGGGCTGGCCCGCACCATCAACCCGTGCCACACCCCGCTGGACGGTGACACGGTGTTCGCGCTGGCCACGGGCGCGGTGGAGGTGAATCCCGACCCGACGACGCCGGCGTCGATGACGCCGGAGCTCCCGCTGGTCACTGCGGTCGGCGCCGCCGCGGCCGAGGTGCTGGCCCGCGCGGTGTTGGTCGGGGTGCTGGCCGCCGACGCGCTCGCCGGAATACCGACCTACCGTCATGTGTTGCCGGGAGCGTTCGAGTGACCGGGAGCGTTCGAGTGAAAGGAAGAGCCGCGTGCTGACGATCCGTGCTGACCTGGTCGAGGCCATGGTCAGCCACGCCCGCGCCGATCATCCCGACGAAGCCTGCGGCGTCATCGCGGGCCCCGAGGGTTCCGATCGTCCTGAGCGGTTCATCGCGATGGTCAACGCGGAGCGCTCGCCGACGTTCTACCGGTTCGACTCCGGTGAGCAACTCAAGGTGTGGCGCGCCATGGAGCAGACGGACGAGGTTCCCGTGGTGATCTACCACTCGCACACCGCCACCGAGGCCTACCCGAGCCGGACCGACATCTCCTACGCGTCCGAACCCGACGCCCACTACGTCCTGGTGTCCACCCGCGACCCCGACCGCCACGAGTTGCGCAGCTACCGCATTGTGGACGGCGTCGTCGCCGAAGAGCCCGTCACCATCGTCGAGCAGTACTGAAGACAACCCGAAGGAGTCCTTCCATGGCCATCTCTGTGTCCATCCCCACGATCCTGCGCACCCACACCGGCGGCGAGAAGCGCGTCTCCGCCTCAGGGGACACCCTGCAGGCCGTGATCGCCGACCTCGAGGCGAACTACTCCGGCATCTCGGAACGGCTCGTCGATAACGGCAAGCTGCACCGCTTCGTCAACATCTACGTCAACGACGAGGACGTGCGTTTCTCCGGCGGTCTGGACACGGCGATCTCCGACGGTGACTCGGTCACCATCCTGCCCGCCGTCGCGGGAGGTTGAGCCGGCCCGATGACCCGTTACAACTCGCTGCTCGAAGCGCTGGGGGGCACGCCGCTGGTCGGGCTGCAGCGGCTCTCGCCGGCCTGGGACGGTTCGCCCCACGTGCGGCTGTGGGCCAAACTTGAGGACCGCAACCCGACAGGTTCGATCAAAGACCGGCCGGCGCTGCGGATGATCGAGGACGCCGAACGCGAAGGCCGGCTCACGCCCGGGGCCACGATCCTGGAACCGACGAGCGGCAACACCGGGATCTCACTGGCCATGGCGGCGTTGCTGAAGGGCTACCAGATGGTCTGCGTGATGCCGGAGAACACGTCGATCGAGCGGCGGCAACTGCTCGAGCTCTACGGCGCACGGATCATCTACTCGCCGGCCGAGGGTGGCTCCAACACCGCGGTGGCGCACGCCAAAGAGCTTGCGGCCGAACACCCTTCGTGGGTGATGCTCTACCAGTACGGCAACCCGTCCAACGCGGCCGCGCACTACGACGGCACCGGGCCTGAGCTGCTGGCCGATCTGCCCGAGATCACCCACTTCGTCGGTGGCCTGGGCACGACGGGCACGCTGATGGGCACCGGCCGGTTCCTTCGTGAACACGTGCCAGGGGTGCAGATCGTCGCCGCCGAACCCCGCTACGGCGAAGGTGTGTACGCGCTGCGCAACATCGACGAGGGCTTCATCCCGGAACTGTACGACCCCGATGTGCTGACCACCCGCTTCGCGGTGGGCGCCTATGACGCCGTGCGCCGCACCCGGGAACTGGTGCAGACCGAGGGAATCTTCGCCGGCATCTCCACCGGTGCGATCCTGCACGCGGCGCTGGGCATGGCGGCCACGGCGGTCAAGGCCGGGGAGCGCGCCGACATCGCATTCACCGTCTGTGACGCCGGCTGGAAGTATCTGTCCACCGGTGCCTACGCCGGTAGCCTGGACGACGCGGAGGACGCGTTGGAAGGGCAGCTTTGGGCGTGACGGGAACCGGTGGATACCCCGCTCTCCCCGCGGAGCCGAAGAAGCGGCCCGCGTGGGTGGTCGGCGGGCTCACCGTCGTGTCGTTCGTCGTGCTGCTCTGGGTCATCGAGCTGTTCGATTCGTTGACCGGACACCGCTTGGACAGCAACGGGATTCGCCCGCTGGAGACCGACGGGTTGACCGGCATCCTGTTCGCCCCGCTGCTGCACTCCAACTGGGAGCATCTGATGGCCAACACCGGCCCGGCGCTGGTGCTCGGCTTCCTGATGACCCTGGCCGGTCTGTCGCGGTTTGTGTATGCCACCGCGATCGTCTGGATCGTCGGCGGTATCGGCACCTGGCTGATCGGCAACGTCGGCGCCCCCACCTACAACGGAATGGTCGTCGAGACCAACCACATCGGCGCGTCCGGCCTGATCTTCGGATGGCTGACCTTTCTGATCGTGTTCGGCTTCTTCACGCGCAACGTGTGGGAGATCGTGGTCGGGGTGGTGGTGCTGTTCATCTACGGCAGCATCCTGCTCGGCGTGCTGCCCGGCACCTTCGGCGTCTCCTGGCAGGGGCACCTGTGCGGCGCGGCCGCCGGCGTGCTGGCGGCCTACCTGCTGTCCGGTCCCGAACGCCGGGCGCGTCAGTCCCGCAGGCCCGGCCCGGCTCCGCTGTATCCGACCCGATGACGTCACAGCAGGCGCCGATAGGGATCTTCGACTCCGGGGTGGGAGGCCTCACGGTCGCCCGCGCGGTGATCGACCAGCTGCCCGACGAGGACATCATCTACATCGGCGACACCGGCAACGGACCGTACGGACCGCTGACCATCCCCGAGATCCGCGCCCATGCGCTGGCCGTCGGCGACGACCTCGCCGCGCGGGGCGTCAAGGCGCTGGTGATCGCCTGCAACTCGGCGTCCTCGGCGTGCCTGCGTGACGCACGGGAACGCTACGCGCCGATCCCGGTGGTCGAGGTGATCCTGCCCGCGGTGCGGCGCGCGGTCGCCACCACCCGCAACGGCCGGATCGGAGTCATCGGCACGGCAGCGACCATCGCGTCGGGCGCCTACCAGGACACCTTCGCGGCGGCCCGCGACATCGAGGTGTTCGGGGTGGCCTGCCCCCGCTTCGTCGACTTCGTCGAGCGGGGGGTGACCAGCGGACGTCAGGTGCTCGGTCTCGCCGAGGGATACCTGGAGCCGCTGCAGCGGGCCGGGGTCGACACGCTGGTGCTCGGCTGCACGCACTATCCGATGCTGTCGGGTCTGATCCAGCTGGCGATGGGCGACCACGTCACGCTGGTGTCCAGCGCCGAGGAGACCGCCAAGGATCTGCTGCGCGTGCTGACCGAGCAGGAGTTGCTGAAACCGCATCCGGTCGACCCGGCGGTGGGTCCGCGCCGGCAATTCGAAGCGACCGGGGACCCGGGCGCGTTCACCGCGCTGGCGACACGGTTCCTCGGTCCCAGCCTTGACGGGGTCCGGCCTGTTCAGCGTCACGCCGGCGCCCGAACATGACGTTCGTCGCCCAAAGCGGCGATGTTTTCGTCATGGCGATCCCGGGCATGGCAAGCTAGTGAGCGTGCGAATCACCGTACTCGGTTGCTCCGGCAGTGTGGTCGGTCCTGATTCGCCCGCGTCGGGATATCTCGTCACCGCGCCCGACACGCCGCCGTTGGTTCTCGATTTCGGTGGCGGTGTCCTCGGAGCGCTGCAGCGTCACGCGGATCCGAACGCCGTCCACGTGTTGCTGTCACATCTGCATGCCGACCACTGTCTGGATTTGCCCGGATTGTTCGTCTGGCGGCGCTATCACCCGACGCCGGCGCAGGAACGCGGCTTCGTCTACGGCCCCGCCAACACCTGGGCACGCCTCGGTGCGGCGTCGTCGCCCGAGGGCGGCGAGATCGACGACTTCAGCGACATCTTCGAGATCCGGCACTGGGTCGACAACCAGGCCGTGGACATCGGCGCGCTGACCGTGCTGCCGCGCCTGGTCTGCCACCCGACGGAGTCCTACGGCATGCGTATCACCGATCCGTCCGGTGCGACGCTGGTCTACAGCGGCGACACCGGTTACTGCGATGCGCTGATCGACCTGGCCCGCGGCGCCGACGTGTTCCTGTGCGAGGCGTCCTGGACCGACTCGCCGGACCGTCCGCCGCGGCTGCACCTGTCCGGCGCCGAAGCCGGCCGCGCGGCGGCCCGCGCCCGTGTGTCCGAACTCCTGCTCACCCACATTCCGCCGTGGACGTCGCGCGAGGACGTGATCAGCGAGGCGAAGGCGGAGTTCGACGGCCCGGTGCACGCGGTGGTCTCCAACGAGACCTTCGAGGTCGCGCGCTCCTGATCGGAGCGTCCGGCTAGGGTTGGCCCGTGTCCAGACGAGAAGACGGTCGACTCGACGACGAATTGCGCCCGGTCACCATCACCCGGGGTTTCACCAACCATCCCGCCGGTTCGGTGCTGGTCGAGTTCGGAGACACCCGAGTGATGTGCACGGCCAGCGTCACCGAGGGGGTGCCGCGCTGGCGCAAGGGTTCCGGGCAGGGCTGGCTGACCGCCGAGTACGCCATGCTGCCCGCCGCGACGCATGAGCGTTCCGATCGCGAGTCGGTGAAGGGACGAGTGGGTGGCCGCACGCAGGAGATCAGCCGGCTGGTCGGCCGGTCCCTGCGCGCCTGCATCGACCTGGCCGCGCTCGGCGAGAACACCATCGCGATCGACTGCGACGTGTTGCAGGCCGACGGCGGCACCCGCACCGCAGCCATCACCGGCGCATACGTCGCGCTGTCGGATGCCGTCACCTACCTGGCCGCCGCAGGCAAGCTGTCCGATCCGCGGCCGCTGTCCTGCGCGATCGCCGCGGTCAGTGTCGGGGTGGTGGACGGCCGCATCCGCGTCGACCTGCCCTACACCGAGGATTCGCGCGCCGAGGTCGACATGAATGTCGTCGCCACCGACACCGGCACGCTTGTGGAGATCCAGGGCACAGGTGAGGGCGCGACGTTCCCGCGGTCGACGCTGGACAAGATGCTCGATGTCGCGATGGTGGCCTGCGATCAGCTGTTCGCGATCCAGCGCAGCGCGCTCGAGCAGCCCTATCCGGGAGTGCTGCCGGAGTCCGGTCCCTCGAAGAAGGCGTTCGGAAGCTGACCCGGGTGCCTCGGGTGCTGGTCGCCTCCCGCAACCCCAAGAAGCTCGCCGAGCTGCGCCGCGTGCTCGACGGCGCCGGTGTGGAGCTGACTCTGTTGTCGCTCGATGATGTCGTGCCGTTCGACGAGGCACCAGAAACCGGGGCGACGTTCGAGGAGAACGCGTTGGCCAAGGCGCGGGACGCGTTCGCCGCGACCGGCATACCCGCGGTCGCCGACGATTCCGGGCTGGAGGTCGACGCGCTCAACGGGATGCCGGGCGTGCTCAGCGCGCGCTGGTCGGGACGACACGGCGACGATCCGGCCAATACTGCACTGCTGCTCGGTCAGCTCGCCGACGTACCCGAGGAGCGCCGTGGCGCGGCGTTCGTGTCGGCGTGCGCGCTGGTCTCCGGTCCCGGGAAGAACGAGTCGGTAGTGGTGCGCGGCGAGTGGCGCGGCAGCATCGTCCGGGAGCCGCGCGGCGACGGAGGGTTCGGTTACGACCCGGTATTCCTTCCCGCCGGTTCGGCGAGGACCGCGGCCGAGCTGAGCCCCGCGGAGAAGGACGCCGCGTCGCACCGCAGCCGTGCACTGGCCGCGCTGCTGCCGTCGCTGCGTTCTCTGGTCTGAGGCCGGGTGACCCGGTGCAGCAGCCAGGCCACCGGGATGGTCAGCGCCAGCGTCGCCGCGAACAAGCCGGGCATCGACCCGGTGAACAGCGGCCAGCCCAGCACCAGATGCATTGTCAGTGCCATCACCACGACGTGGACCAGGAAGATCTCGTAGGAGATCTCACCGAGCCACACCATCGGCCTGCCGGCCAGCACCCGCGCGTAGGAGTCCTGATGGCCGAGCGCGACCGGCGCCACGACCAGCGTCGCGATCACGGCGTACATCATGGACTTCACGATCGGAGCCGAGGCCGGATCAGGTCCCGACAGCGTGCCCCCGAGTGGCGTCGACACCAGCAGGAACAGCACGAACGCGACAGGTATCGCGACGATCGCGGCGCAGCGCGCGCCGATCGCCTCCAGCACCGCCAGCGCCATTCCTCCGGCGAACCAGGCCAGATGCGCCGGCAACCACATCCCCGCCGAGTTCGGCAGCACGTCGGTGACCGTGACCACCGCCAGCCACACCGGTGTCACCGCCGCGAGCAGCGCGAGTCCGGCGAGCGTCCGCGCGGGTCGCCACTGCCCGCGGCCGAGGATCCGCAGCACCAGGTACGCCAGCGCCGGGAGCGCGAGGTAGAACGACGCCTCGACGGCCAGACTCCACATCTGCGACAGCCCGGGATGCAGCAGCGTCACCAGATATTCATCGCTGTAGATCTGGGTGAAGGTCACATAGCGCAGCAACCCCTGCCAGGTCTGCCCGGGGTTGGGGCCCGGCGCGAACACGGTATAGATCTCGAAGACCGCGACCACCGTGACCACGTAGGCGGGCACGATGCGGCGCCACCGGTTTCGGGCGTAGCGGCGCAGCGAAGGCGGGGGCCGACGGTCGGCGGCCGCGCACCCAGGGCCGGAACAGCAGGAAACCCGACAGCACGAAGAAGATCGCGACGCCGATCTCCAGGCGCCCGTACATGGCGCCGAGGTAGCCGTGCGTGAGGTAGCCGGTCGCGAACGCCGCGTGCGTGCTGACGACCAGCAATGCCGCGACCGCACGCAGACCGGTGAGGGCAGGATCGCGGGACGACGCGTGGTGATGCCGGCCCGCCGGGGCGGCGCCACAGCGCACGCCGGGGCTGGCTGACACCGCATCGAGTGTAGCTATCGATGCGTGGGCAAACGCCGGTCAGAGACCGAACTGTGCCTTGATGTTCTGGGTCTGGAAGTGCTCGACAATGATGCCGACGAGTGGGACGGTGCCGGCGAGCAGGATGCCGACGGTCTTGGCGATCGGCCAGCGCACCTTCACGGCGAGGTTCGCGGTGAACAGCAGGTAGACGAAGTACACCCAGCCGTGGACCACCGCGATCCAGCCCAGCGAGTCGTCGTTGAACGCGTACTTCATCACCATCTCGTAGCAGAGCGCGATCAGCCAGAGACCGGTGGCCCAGGCCAGGACACGGTATCCGGTGAGGGCCTTACGGATGGCCTCGACGGGGACGATGGGCGTGGGGGATTCGGGTGCGGTCACGTACCGGTTCCTCTTGTCTGCTGCGTCTGGTCTTCGGCATCGGCTTTCGCCAACTCTGCCAGGTAGGCGTTGTACTCGCGCAATGTCGCGTCGTCATCTGCCCCGCTCGACGCCTTCGGACGCTCGGGCAGCAGGCCGGCGGGAATCTCGGTGACGGTATCGCTCGGGTGCGGCTCGGGTGGGGCCTGCTCGTAGCGGACGAATTTGAAGTATGCGTACACGCAGAACCCCGCGAACAACGGCCACTGCAACGCGTAGCCGAGATTCTGGAAGCTGCCCGATGTCGACTCGTAGCGGGTCCATTGCCACCACGCCAGGGCGAGGCAGCCCGCGGCGGCGGCGACCATCAACAGGATGAGCGCCGGCCTCCTACGCCGTGTAGTGGACACCGTTCAACGGTACCGCGACATCCTTGGGTCCGATGAACTCGTCCATGCGGGCCGTCGCGGCTTTGCGGTAAATCGAGACGGTGTACTTGTCCGACCGCCGCCAGGTGATGCCCAGTCTGTCGAGCGCAGCAGTGAAGAGTCCGATGATGTCCTCGGACCGGTTGCTGAAGTGGTACCGGACACTGAGCACGCCGCGGTCGTTGGCGACGACGCGGCAGCCGTCGCTGTGGATCAGCCCCATGACGAACTCCTCGGTCTCGCGGTCGACGATCTCCTGCTGCCACCGTTCGAGCGCGATCTTCCGATGGTGCTTGCGGCCGGGGCCGTGTTGAGGAAGCAGGCACGGCCAATGTTTGGAGCACTGATACACGTCCGCACAGCCGCTTCTCCGCCAATAGACTCCGGCACGCTGCCGGGGAAACAACGCGTCGATCGCTTGGCGGCACCGGTGGATGATGCTCGGATATCGCTTGTCGCATGTGACGCGCAGGGTGTAGCTGCGTGCCGCTTTGGAAATGCACCCATCGCCCAGATAAAGACCTAGGAGATAGGCGTAGGGCTTGCCCGGCAGACTTGGCAGGTCGTGCTCGACTCCGCACGCCGACTGTCCCGCCCGTGGTCGGTCGCTGGATGGCGGTCTACGACGCCACTCCCACACGGTTTTTCGCGGGATGCCGGTCAGTCTTGCTATCTCGCAATCGTTCTTGCCCGTCGCGATCAGTCGCTGGACTTCTTCGAATTCTTCCCTTGATCTCATGTCGCCCTCTGGTCTTGCTGTTTGAGGTCAAGGTAGGGACGTTGTCCGACAGGTTCCCTTACACGGCGCGCTAGACTCGGCGGGCTTGCGCGAGTGTCGGAACTGGCAGACGAGATGGATTTAGGTTCCATTGCCCTACGGGCGTGGGGGTTCGAGTCCCCCCTCGCGCACTCAAGTCCCCTCTCGCGCCCTCAACTCGCCACCGCGTGTTGCGCGAGCGACAAGAGGGCGTCATGAAGCATCGGGGGAGACGTCGCCGTGGTTGAGAACGACGAACGGCCCGCCTACTGGTGAGGACGGGCCGTCGCATGTGATCGATGGTCCGGAAATACGCTGCGAGGATCGCCTCGTCCCGGCTCTGCCCAACTGCCGGTCTATGGCCAAAACGCGCCGCTTCGCGGGTTCGCTGCAGGTGTACCCCGCGGCCGCCAAAGAGGGCCCGGAACGTTCGCCGACCGGAGGAAGATCAGGCAGACGCTTCGACCGCGGCCGGCGCGGCGTCGCCCGCCTGATTCTTGAAGCACAGGATGCTCGCGGTGAAGCTCACGACCGCGATGGCCCCGGCGAAGACCGCGATCACGGTCTCCGAGAGTCCCCAGCTGGCGACGGCAAAGGCCAGCGAGATGATCGCGGTGATGATCAGGAAGAGGCCCGTGGTGGCGACGGTCTCGTTGAACGGATCGTCCGAACTGGGGGTGCCTCCGGCCCTGTCGGCCATGACTTCTCCTTCTCGACCTCGACGCGCTCGACTGGGCCGATAATTACCCCGCCGCGAGGCCGCGAAACCTCTTTCGCTTCGCCACCACTCTGGTGATGCTGCTCACCTTCTGATGCCACGGGTCGGGATGCGCACGACAGGGCGTGCCGGCGCGGATCCTCTGCGACCATGGCGAGTATTACGTCACGGATGGGGGACATACGCCTGATGACCGATTTGAAGTACCTGGATCTGCACGGTGATCGCGTCGCGTACCGGGACGTCGGTCGCGGCGAGGAGACCTTGCTGCTGCTGCACGGCATGGCCGGCAGCTCCGATACCTGGCGCGCGGTCCTGCCCCAGCTCGCGAAGCGGTACCGGGTGATCGCCCCGGGTCTTCTCGGTCACGGTCAGTCCGCCAAGCCGCGCAGCGACTACTCCTTGGGCGCGTTCGCCGTGGGGCTTCGGGACCTGCTCGACGAACTCGGCGTCACGCAGGTCACCGTCGTGGGTCAGTCACTTGGCGGCGGGGTGGCCATGCAGTTCGTCTACCAGCACCCCGACTACTGCCGACGGCTGGTGCTCATCCGCAGCGGCGGCCTCGGCCAGGACGTGGGCTGGACGTTGCGCCTGCTGTCGGCGCCGGGCGCCGAACTGCTCCTGCCGGTCATCGCCCCCTCGCCCGTGGTGCGACTCGGCAACAAGGTCCGTAGCTGGTTGTCCGCCGCGAACATCCAGTCACCCCGGGGAGCCGAGATGTGGAGCGCCTACTCGTCTCTGTCTGATCCACAGACCCGGCAGGCGTTCCTGCGCACGTTGCGGTCCGTCGTGGATTACCGCGGTCAAGCCGTGAGCGCGTTGAACCGCCTGCACCTGACCTCGGAACTGCCGCTGATGGTGATCTGGGGCGATCAGGACCACATCATTCCCGTCGAACACGGCTATGAGCTCGACCGGCTGCGGCCGGGCTGTCGCCTGGAGGTCCTCCTCGGCGTCGGTCACTTTCCCCACGTCGAGAAACCGACCGACGTGGTGGATCTGCTGGAGGACTTCATCTCGTCGTCGGGGCAGTCCTCGGCCGTCACCACGCAGAACCGCTGATCACCGCTTCGTGGCCGAGAACCCGTTGCGTTCGGCCAGCGAACGCAGTTGTCTGAGGGCGAATTGCCGGTTCCGGCCGCCCTCCGGGAGCACGATCCCCGCCCACAGGCCCACGGCCCCCGGCGTCACACACGCGTCGCGCGCACACTGCCAGCGTCGCGGGCAGGCGCGGCACAGCGACTTGGCCCCTTCGTCGGCGGTGACCATCCAGCGGTCCGGATCGCGCGTGCAGGGCGCGGTCCACGCTTCCTCGTCGACTCGTATCGAGCTCATGGACACCTGCCCTTCCTTTCCGTTCTCACTCAATACGTTTGTACCGTAAAAGCAATACCGCCGTATTGTCGAGTTCGCTGGTGACGGTGTTGTCTACGGTGAACACTGTGGTGTCAGAGGTGGGTCGGACCGGCGCAGACGAGCCGCGCAACGTGGAGAAGATCCGCGCCGCGGCGCTGCGCAGTCTCGCAGCAAACGGCGCCGCCGGGACCACGATGCGGGGTGTGGCTGCGGCGGCCGGAGTGTCGCTGGGCCTGGTGCAGCATCATTTCGCCACGAAAGCCGGCTTGATCAGCGCTGTCGACGATTACGTGCTGGCGCTGATCGGGGAGACCTTCAGCCGGCCCCTATCGGAGCCGCCCGCGGACTCCGTCGCCGAGATTGGCAGCAGAATCAGCTCGCTCTTCAGTGGGAACCCCGAGGTCGCCGCCTACCTCGGGCGTGCCCTCGTCGACGGAAGCCCCGTCGGCGCGAAGATCTTCGACACACTCTTCAGCGCCGGCGTGGCGCGGTGGCAGCAACGCAAGGATCGCGGTGAGCTTCGTCCGGATGTCGACGTCACGTGGGCGGCGATCAACGGCCTGGTACTCGCCCTCGGCGCGATCAGCCTCCACTCACATCTCGACCGGCATCTGGCGGAACCGCTGATCTCGCCGAACCAGCTTCTGCGGTGGCAGGCCGCCGTGGACTCGCTGTTGCGCGAAGGACTGTTCCGACGTCCCGAGGCCGACTGATCTTCAGGAGGTGTCGGCGACTCTCCGGCGGTATGCCGACGGCGTTTCTCCGCAGAAGTGGGTGAAGGCGCGGGTGAAGGAGCTGACGCTGTCGAAGCCGACCGCGGTCGCCGTCTCCTGCACGCTCTGCGCCGGCCCGGCCAGCAGAGCCATCGCGCGCAGCATTCGGGCATGTAGAAGGTAAGTGCGCCAAGGTAATCCGAGCGAGTCTGCGAACAGCCGACGCAGGGTGCGCTCCGAGACCGACACTGCGCGGCTGACGTCTTCGCTCGTCGCGGTGTCGAGGTGGTTCTTGGTGTACTCCATGGCCGCCGCGACGATCGGATGGTCCGACGTGGGCAGGCTCAGTGGCGCCTCGTGGTCGAGCGCCTCGCCGACCAACGCCGCCAGGGTCCGGAAGAAGCCGTCGGAAACGGCTTCGTCTTCTGCGGCCCGTCCGCGCCTGTCGATGGGCCAGCGCAGCCCGTAGATCATCATCTCGCGGATCAACGGCGACACCGCCAGGATCCGGGCCCGGTCGCCGCCGTCGGGGATCAGGGTGCGGTCGAACATCACCGCCACCGTCTTCACGTCGGGGTTCATCACCGCCTGGTGCTCCAGTCCGGCCGGGATCCAGGCCGCCTGCTGAGGCGGAAGCAGGTAATGCGCCGAGTCGGTCTCCACCTCGACGACGCCATGCAACGCGTACTCGATCTGGTGCACGTCATGGGAGTGCCACCCGGTGATCAGGGCATCGCCCTCGTACAGATAGCTGCCACCCAGTGCCCGGCCGCCACGACGCAGATCGATCACGCGGCGCCGCACCACATTGGCCGATTCGGGCAAGAGTCTGTCCGAAGACGCAGAGACGGTCACGCCTTCAGACGGTACTACTGGAGCTATACGCGCAGATGTGAGGAGCGACAGTGCACAAAGACGACCTGATACTGGTGAGCATCGACGACCACGTGGTGGAGCCGCCGGACATGTTTCTGCGTCACGTGCCGGAGAAGTACAAGCAGGAGGCGCCGATCGTCGTCACCGACGAGAAGGGCGTCGATCAGTGGATGTACCAGGGCAGGCCACAGGGAGTCAGCGGCCTCAACGCTGTGGTGTCGTGGCCGGCCGAGGAGTGGGGCCGTGACCCGGCCGGGTTCGCGGAAATGCGTCCCGGCGTGTACGACGTGCACGAACGGGTGCGCGACATGAACCGCAACGGGATCCTCGCCTCGATGTGCTTCCCGACGTTCACGGGCTTCTCCGCGCGCCACCTGAACATGCACCGCGAAGAGGCCACGCTGGTGATGGTCTCGGCCTACAACGACTGGCACATCGACGAATGGGCCGGTTCGTACCCCGATCGCTTCATCCCGATCGCGATCCTGCCCACGTGGAACCCCGAGGCGATGTGCAACGAGATCCGCCGCGTCGCCGCCAAGGGCTGCCGCGCGGTGACCATGCCGGAACTGCCGCACCTCGAAGGGCTTCCGAGCTACCACGATGACGACTACTGGGGCCCGGTGTTCCGCACCCTCTCCGAAGAGAACGTGGTGATGTGCCTGCACATCGGCACCGGCTTCGGAGCGATCAGCATGGCGCCCAACGCCCCGATCGACAATCTCATCATCCTGGCCACCCAGGTCTCGGCGATGTGCGCACAGGACCTGTTGTGGGGCCCGGCGATGCGCAACTACCCGGACCTGAAGTTCGCCTTCTCCGAAGGTGGCATCGGCTGGATCCCGTTCTACCTCGACCGCAGCGACCGGCACTACACCAACCAGAAGTGGCTGCGCCGGGACTTCGGCGACAAGCTGCCCAGCGAGGTGTTCCGCGAGCATTCACTGGCCTGCTACGTCACCGACAAGACGTCGCTGAAGCTGCGTCACGAGATCGGCATCGACATCATCGCGTGGGAGTGCGACTATCCGCACTCGGACTGCTTCTGGCCTGACGCGCCGGAGCAGGTGCTCGCCGAACTGAACGCCGCGGGCGCCTCGGATTCCGACATCAACAAGATCACGTGGGAGAACTCCTGCCGCTTCTTCGGCTGGGACCCGTTCAAGCTGACGCCGAAGGAGCAGGCCACCGCGGGCGCCTTGCGCGCCAAGGCCGCCGACGTCGACGTGTCCATCCGGCCGCGGGCCGAGTGGGCGCGGCTCTACAACGAAAAGCAGTTCGCTCGGACGTGATTCACCGGCGCAGCCGTCGCAACGCGCGCGCCGGTGTCCACGGGGCCCGTTGCGGCGGCTGTCGCCGGACGTAGGGCCAGGGCTCATTGCGCTCCGGAATCGATTCGGCGCGAATCTGTTTCAGTCGCGCGCGCAGGTGGGCGCGCAGCTCGTGCAATTCGGGATCGGTCCACCGGTTGTGTTCCTCGACCGGGTCGTCGGTGAGGTTGTAGAGCTCCCATTGGTCGTCGAGCGGGTCGGTTCGATAGGCGGGTCCGCCCATGCCGTTGGCGGCGAGATGACGAACCCCCGGCTCGGTCCACGTGCCCGGGTCGTCGAACGACCGCACCAGTTTCCACAGATGCCCGCGCTCGGGCGCGGGCGCCTGTTCCTCGACCCTCACCACCAGCCCTTCGAAATTGGCGGCCGTATGGGCTGGGATCCGGATACGCAGCGGCGCAGGGACATTCGAGGTCAGCTTCAAGGCGCGGGCCAGCCCCGAGGCGCCGGTGTCGCCCTCCAGCATGTTGTCGCGCGTCATCAGATACACCGCGCGGTGGTCGTCGGGCCGGTCACCGTCGACGACGGGCATGAGGTCGCGGCCGGGCAGGGGATGAACCTCGGAGAACGACTCCGTCAGGAGGGCGGCGGCCGCCTCCACGTCGACGCCGGCCGCCGAGAGCACGGTCGGAACGAGATCGACGTGCGACGTCGGCGCTGTGATGCTCCGCGCGATGGTGGCGCGGCTGCCGACCCGGGCGATGACGAACGGAACCCGGGTCGCCTCGTCGTAGAGGTTGAACCACTTCTGGTGCAGCCCACCGTGCGCGCCCAGCAGATCACCGTGATCGGCGGTACGAATCAGCACGGTGTCGTCGGGTCCGGCTCCGGTCCCGCCCTCGGTGACGGCGCGGCGCACCCGGTCGATCGGGGTGTCCACTTCGGCGTGCAACCGGTAGTAGAGGTCCCGGTAGCGCTGGGCGTTGCGTCGGTAGGTCCGCTCGATGGACCGTGCCGGACCGTAGCCGGAGTAGTACGCCTCGCGGAACGCGATCTGGGCGGCGGGCTTGCCGGACAGATCCTCGTCCGCGGTGGGCGCGGCCGGCACCGGGGGAGGGTCCAGCGGCGATGCGGGCAGCGGGTTGCGGCGTGCCCAGGCCGGAAAGAGGACGATGTCATGCGGATTGACGAAGCTGGCCACCACGAGAAACGGTCGCAGAGCGGCGGGGTCACCCGCGCGGCGTCGCGCGTAGCGGTCTTCGAGCCAGGCCACCACCCGGTCGGCGATCAACGGATCACGGCGGATGCCCGCGTTGGACAGCTTGGCACCATGCGGTTCCGGGCCCACCCAGCCCGAAAACCCGTACGCGTCCAGCGGATCGGCATCCAGGTAGCGGCGCACCGCGGCCTGGTCGACCGCCCCGTCGTCGTCGTTGGTGGCCAGCGACTTGCCGGTCTGCGGGTCGGTGAGGTCGGCGTGCGAGATGTGCCACTTGCCGTCATAGTGGGTGTCATAACCAGCGGCACGCAGCCAGTGCCCGAGGGTGGGCACTTCACCGGGGCGTAGCCATCTGAGCCGCGAATCATCATGGGCCTTCCCGATGCCGTCGGTCTGCGTCACGCCGTGCAGATCGGGATACTGGCCGGTGAAGATGGTAGGCCGGGACGGCACGCAGGCCAGTGAGCCCGTGTAGTGGCGCGTGAAGCTGACCCCGTTGTCGTGAAACCATTTTCGGCCGCTCAACGTCCGGTCACGCCACATACGGAGGTCGTCGGGCTCGTACGGCGGGACCGCACGCTCTTCGTCGGTCATGATGACGACGATGTCGGGCCGTTCGGAGGTCATGCCGTTCCTTCCACGGTCTTCGCCAGCGAGTCGAGCAGCCTGCTCGAGTTCCGTGCCATCAACCCCGCGAAAGCGCGTTCGGCGACGGGACGCCACAGGGGATGCGACGACCGGATCGTGCTCGTCAGGGTCACCGTAGTCGCGTCCCCGGGCCCGCGCGCCACGTTCCAGCGGTTGGTCACCGAGAAACCCTTCGGCACACCGGCGACCCGGTAGGCGAGGACATGTGGGGCGTCGAATTCCACGATCGTCTCGACGAAGGTCTGGCGGCCGCGCTGAACTCGGCGGGCCAGCCCGACAGGTCCCGAACCCTCGTCGCCGTTGAGCAGGCAGCAATGGTCGACGTCGTCGGCCCATGTGGCCAGCGCGCCGAAATCGGCGAGCAACCCCCACACCTCCTCGGGGGCGGAGGGAACGCAACGACGGCGGCTGATGTCGGCCATGGGCCCATCCAAGTCGGTCGCGCCCTCGGATGGGCGAAGACGCACCGGAACTCGGCGTCACGAGTCCCCGGCGGCGGCAGCACCGCTGCGGTAGCGTCGCCACCATGCGGGCCGGCCGCGACCTCGACATCGTGCTCTTCGGGGCCACCGGGTCCGTCGGCACGCTGACGGCCCGATACCTCGCCGCCGCCTGGCCGGACGCGCGCATCGGTCTGGCGGGCCGGTCGGAGCAGCGGTTGGGCGCGTTGCGGGAAGCGCTGGGGGCGCCGGCCGCGGACTGGCCCCTGCTGCGCACCGACCTGACCGATCCGGCACGGCTCGCCCAGATCGTGGTCAGGTCGGGGCTGGTCGTCAGCACGGTCGGCCCGTACGGTCGTCTCGGTCTGCCGCTGGTTCAAGCGTGCGCCTCGACAGGCACCGACTACGTCGACGTGGCCGGCGAGATCCCGTTCGTCCGCACCAGCATCGACCGCTGTCACCGGGCGGCGGCGGGCACCGGCGCCCGGATCGTGCATTCGTGCGGCTTCGACTCGGTCCCGTCGGACTTGACCGTCTACGCGCTGCACCGTCAGCTGACCGCCGACGGCGGCGGCGAGCTGGGCGACACCACGTGCGTATTGAGGTCGGCGAACTACGCCGCCGGATTCTCGCGGGGGAGCGTGGAAACCATGCTGTCCCTGATGCGCGCGGGCTCCGGTGACCCTGACATGCGGCAACTCCTCGACGATCCGTACAGCCTGAGCCCCAACCGTTCTGCCGAGCCTGATCTGGGCCCGCAGCCCGATCTGTCGTTGCAGCGGGGGGAGGAGCTCGCGCCCGAACTGGCGGGACTGTGGACCAGCGGATATCTGATGGCGCTCTACAACACCCGGTGCGTGCGCCGCAGCAATGCCTTGCTGAACTGGAGGTACGGGCGGCGGTTCCGCTACCGCGAGGCCGCCAGCATGGGCTGCTCGGCGGCGGCGCCGGTGATGGCGCTGATGACCAATGCGACCATCAGCGCCGCGGCCACACTCGGCGGCCCGTACTTGCAGATGATCCCTCCCGGCGTTCTGGAAGCCATGACCTCACGGACGACGGTCGGTTCGCGTGACGACACGGGCACCGGCCACTACCGAGTCGAGACGTACGCCGTCACCAGCGACGGCAGGCGGTATGTGGCCCGGATGGGCCAGCGCGCCGATCCCGGATATGCCTCCACTGCAGTGCTGTTGGGAGAGGGCGCGCTCGCACTCGCCTTCGAGCGGGACCGGCTGCCGGACCGCGCCGGGGTGCTGACGCCGGCCTCGGCGATGGGCGAGGTGCTGGCTGCGCGGCTGCGCGCGGCCGGGGTGACGTTCGACGTCGCGCGGCTGGACTGAGCGTCAGGGCATGAAGAACCCGCGGATACGGTGCCGCTGGCCGCGGCCGAGAAGCGCGTTGGCGGCTTGCAGGCCCGAGATGACCGCCGCTTCGATGCATCCGGCGTTCAGACCGGTATCGGTCCAGTCGCCGGCGAGGACGAGGTTGTCGTAGCCGCTCTCGTCGGAACGGAGCCGATATCTGTCGGAACCGGGGACAGACAGCACATATCGATCCGACGGGTCGATGTTGACGCTGACGTGCTGGGTCTGCAGAGCCTCGATGCCGCACAGCCCGTCATTGCCGGCAAGCAGATGCCAGGCGAAGCCGTCGGCGGTGGCCGCGCCCGGAAGGTACAACCCGACATGGCTGTCCAGATAACCGACGGCGCCGTCGAGGGTCTGCCGCCGGCACTGGGCGACGTAATCTGCCGGTTCAACAGTGTTGGGCCACACAGTGTTCAACGCACCGCAGAAGTAGGCCACGGTTCCGGGGCGGTCGTGGTCGGGCCACTGTTCGGCCCACAGCGTCTGCGGCATCGACGCCCAGGTGTCGAATGGCGCGACGTAGCCGCTGGTGGTGACACCGGGAAGGTCCCACCCGAGAGCCGCCTCCTCGGGCCGCAGCCACAGCTGGAATGCCTGCGTGGCGACGGTGCGCACATGCGTGGTCATGTCACGCCACTGCGGGTTGTCCGCGACGAGCTCGGCCGCCACGAGTTCGACCATTCCGAGTGAGACGGCAAGCACGACCGAGTCGAACTCGACACCCCGGCGCAGCACCCGGACTTCGACATCGGCTCGCTCGCAGAAGTGGGACTCGGCATCGTCGACGCGCGCACCGCCGTCGAGCTGTCGCGCCAGCGGACGGGCCGGGAACACCGGCAGGCCACCGACCCTGGTGAGCGGTTCGTATTCGGTGACACCCCCGGCCAACCGGGCCTGCCGCCCCACCGTCACCGCCTCGACGGCCTGCCGCGATCCGTCCAGGTGAAGGGAGTCGACGCGGTGGAAAAACTCGAACCGCACTCCGCGCCGCCGCAGCACCTGGTACATGGGGGCGATGACGATGTCGCCCATACCGGCGGTCATCTTCCAGAAGAACGCCCCCTTGTACTGGAACAGCGCGATGCCGGTCAGCAGGACGGCGACACCGGCGGCCAGTGCGGGCCGTCCGACGTCGCCGTCCTCGTAGCCGAAGACGATGTCGTACAGTCCGCGCACGAGGGGGAAATCGACGACACCCGGGTGTGCGCCGTGCCGGGTGATCCACGTGCAGAAATCCTCGTCGTTGATGGTGCGGAATCCCTTCGGGTCGGTTACGAGACCGTCGGCGATGATGCCGTGCACCACGGCGGTCTCCATCGAGACCAGCAGTAACAGCCGACGGGTCTCGAGAGGCTGGTCGTGGTCGAGAGCGTCGGCGATCACGTCCTGGGCGCGAAGCAGGATGTCGGCGGGCACGGTCAGCGGTGCCGGCGTCTTGATCAGACCCGTCAGGACCACGGTCGCCACGCTGCGGATCGCCTCGAGTTGTCGTGTCAGCTCTCCGGTGGGTGACGACGCATCGGCCGACGTGGTGAGCGAGTCGACGAAGGCGACGACGAGCGCCATGGCGCGCAGCGCGAAGTCGACAGCAGTGAACTCGGTGCCGGTCGAGTCCGGTTCGCCCGGTAGTTCGCTGTCGGCGGCGAGCCGGCCGGGCCACACCAGCCAGCGCTCGCCCGACCGCTCGGCGATACCCAACGAGTGCGCCGGCACCAAGGCATCGTCCCAGGACTGGATCGGCGAGTTTGGATCCGTTGTGGCGCGGTCGAGTTCGGCGTAGCACTCCCGTAGTACCGCAAAGGCGTTCTCATAGCATCCCAGCCACACGTGCAGGCCGTGCTCTTCGATACGGCCGTGCACACCGCGGCTCGATGCCGCCTTTCCGCCGAGCCGCCACCCCCGCTGATACACCGTGATGGACTCGAAACGGTCCCGCCACCCGGGTTCGCTGAGCCGCCATGCTGCGGTCAGACCCGCCATGCCGCCGCCGAGGACGGCGACCCGTTGCCGCTTCCGGGTCACCGTAGCAGCGTTCGGGCACGCGAGACCTCCGGCAGTGCCGAATCTTCCGGCAGCCGCTGGAGCGCATCGCGCAGCGCATGCCGGGCGGCATCGCCCGTGAGGACGAAATCGTCGATGGCAGAGCGTAGTCCGAGAAGATGGGACCCTTGTCTACGGGCCAGCTCAAGCGAGGAGCGCAGCTGTTCATGCCGTGCCTGCTGGTCGGGGAATGTCTGCGCGCGAAGCCGCAGCAGTTCGGCGTCGTAGAACTGAATCCAGGTGTCCTGCCCCATCTTCAGCGAGACATCGAGGCATTCACGGGCCTCGTCCAGATCACCGACAGCGATCAGCAGCCGGGCGAGCACGGCATCGGACATTGCGAGGAATGTCATCACCTCGAAGGCCCGCCACGTCCGGACGACCGTCCGCATTGTCTCGATGTGAGGTTCCAGGACGGCGCGATCGGTCCGGCCGTCGGCGAGCGCGGCCATCGCGAGTCCGGAACTCTGTTGGCTCCATCCGACCATCACCCATTCGTCGAAGTCGTATTGCTTTGCCAGGGAGACGAGTCCGGAGGCGAGGTCGGCGCAGACAGCGGGCTGGCCGGACTCAGATCGCACCAGCGCCTCGATGGATCGTCCGTAGCACAAACTGAAGGCGCCCTTCGGGAATCCGACCGCCAAGCTGCGCGCTTCCATGAGTTTCAAAGCGTCCTCGGCGCCGTCCAGATCGCCCTGGACGAACCGCACGAAGGCGAGGAACGAGTACATGCCACCGATCGGATCGTTCGGGCCATAGTAGGTGAACGAGGACTGCGCCGACGAGTCCAGGACAGAGGCCGCCGCCTTCTCCAGCATGTTCCGCGCACCGTGGAAATCGCCACGGAAACCGGCCAAGATTCCCATGGTGGTGGCCATCCCCGGTGCGGCTTTCGGTGACTTGTCCACCTTGGCCTGCAGCGTCTCGGCGACTTGGGTGCTACGGCGCAGGTCCCCCCGGGCCGTGTAGTAGATCCACAACGCATTCAACGTGGCGTAGAGCTCAGGTGACGGATCCGGACCGATGAGCTCCAGACAACGCTCGAACTCGGCGACCGCCTCCGGGCTGGAATGACCCTGTGCCGCGGACGCGAGATGGCCTGACTCCAACCGAAGTTCGATCTCACGGTGATCCCGGGCCGGGCCAGGTTTGTCCATGGCGACATCGGCCAATGCCTTGGCCAGATGGGCCCGCGCCTCGGTCAGCGCGCCGCGCCGGCGGGCGTCGGTCGACGCGTGCTCGTACGCGGTGGCCGCCTCACCGTATCGTGCCGCCGACTCGTAATGCTGGGCGAGCAAGGACCATTCGGGGTCGGCGCGATCGGCGCCGGCGACGAGGGCGTCGGCGATGCGGCTGTGCAGTCGGCGGCGCACGGTCGGGGGAGACACCTCGACCGCCACCTCGCGCAGCAGTTCGTGACGAAAGCGCCAGCTCTCCTTGTCGACAGGTTCGACCACCCTGGCTTGTGCCAGGCCGGTCAGAGTCGCCTCGATCGCGTCGAGGTCGAGCCCCAGCACCCGGGATAACAGCCCCCGATCGAACCTGCTGCCGATCAGCGCGGCAGCGCCCACGAAGCGCAATGCGTCGGGATCGGTGTGCAGGCGGGCGAAGAGGGCTTCATAGAGTGTGTCGGGAACCGCAGTCGCCCGGATGTCGCCCCTGGGCTGATCCTTCAGACGCGCGACGACCTCTTCGATGTAGAGCGGGATGCCGTCGCAGCGCGCGCGGACCGCCCGGCGCGCGTCGCCGGACAGTTCGGGGTGCAGCTTGCCGACCAGTTCGTCGGCCTCGGCCTCGTCGAGCGGTTGCACCGAGAACTCGGTGACGCGGTCACCGAGTGGTGGCAGGGTGCGGCCGGTGATGACCACCATCAGCTTTCCGGTCTCGATGCCGAGCAACGTCTTCAGGACGGCAACGGTGTCGGGGTCGAACCAGTGCACGTCGTCGGCAAGGACGAGGGCCGGGCCGGAATCGATGCAGGCGCGCAGATAATCCTGGACTGCACCGGCGATGCGCGCCGACAACTTCGCACCCTCGGATTGGACGGCCTGGTACCCGCTCTCGGCCCGGATGCCCAACACGGGTGCCAGCAGCGGGACGACCGTCTCGGAGCTCAACGACCGCTGCAGCACCTCGTTCTCCAAGGCGCGCAGCCGTTGGGCGGGGTTGCTTTCGCGCTGGATCCCGCAGCGGCGCTCCAGAAGTCGCCGCACCGGTCGCAGACCGACATCGGCGTGGAACGGGGATCCGAACAACCCGAGCACCACCGCGCCGTCCCGCGCAGCCATCTCGACCGCGGCGTAGGCCAGTCGCGTCTTGCCCACACCCCCCTCACCCTGGAACGCGACCCCGGGCGTGCCGAGCGTGTGGTGTCGGGCCAGCTGCCAACACGACCGCAAATGCTCCAGTTCGGGCTCGCGGCCGACGAGCGGCCCTGTGGTGCTGACGAGCACGTCGCGTTCCCCGGTGACGCGGAACGTCGTGATGGGCTCGGGCACGCCCTTCACGGCCTGCGCCGCGCGCACATCCGTGTGGAAGGTGTCACGGACGACGAGTTCGATCGACTCGGACACCGCGACCGAGCCGGGATCGGCCACGCTGCACACCCGCGCGGCGAAATTCGCCCCCAGACCGTAGATGTCGTCCTGGACGGTGTCGAGGTACACCAGCCCGCGGTGGATGCCCACCCGCACGCTGATGCCGAATCCGAACCGGCGCCGCACCCGCTCGCTGAGTTCGGCTATCGCACGGACAATGTCCAGGCCGGCGTACACCGCGCGATGCGCGTCGTTCTCGTGGGCCTTCGGATGCCCGAAGAGTGCGAGCAGACCATCGCCCTTGACGGACGCGATGTGGCCTTCGTAGTGGTCGACGAGGCGGACGACCTCCTCGCGGTAGCGCCCGATCACCGTGCGGTACACCTCGGGTTCGACGCGGGTGGACAACGCCGTCGAGTCGACCAGGTCGGCGAACATGATGGTCAGCCTGCGCATCTCACCCTGCTCATCCGGTGCGGTGAGCAGATCCTCGGCCTGCTGGTTATCCCCGTCCACGGCCAGAACCTGGTCGGCGAGTGCGTCGGCGGTCCGCCGGTCGCCACGGTTGATCGCCTGTACCGCCCTGGTCAACAGATCGTCGATCGGGGTGTGGACGTCGTCGTCGCTCACAGCCCGACGGTGACCGACACCTCGTCGGGCACCAAATCCTGGGGCGACAGGTTCGTCGCGCCGGCCGAACTGCTCAGCCGCACGGTGCCCGCGTAGTTCGAGCCGATGAACCTGTGGTCGACGAGGACGATCCGGAACTTGTCGATCCCTGCGGGCAGGAACGGCGGGTCGAAGGCCACGGCGGGGGGCTGGACCGTGACCTTGGGCAGGCCGACCCGGACCAGCGGTCCGACGAATTCCAGGGTGCGCGGGAATGTCCTTGGTGCGACGGTGATCTCCTCAGAGGGCAGCGGTGGGCCCAGCGTCGAGGGCACCGGAAGGCAGGCGCCGCCTTTGATGAGGGTCTCCAGAAATGCCACATATGCCTTGACCCACGCGTCGATCAGACCGTGTACCAGACCGATCCGGCCGTCGATGCCCAGCCCTTCGGCCGAGTCGCTCTGTTCGGCGGCGGTGTTCCAGAGCCGGCTGGTGTCCTCGATGAGCTTCTGCGTCGTCGCCCTGTTTGCGTCGATGGGATTGGTCGGGCCGGTCATTTCGCGCCTCCCTTCGGCTTCGACAGGGCCAGCATGATCCGCCACGGCTCGCTGGCGATGCGCGCGCCGACCTCGGCGCTGTACTGCGCCAGGTCCGCCAGGGTGAGCTGACCCGACATCCATTTGTCGGTCACGTCGAGATGTCTGGTGGTCATGTCCTCGACGCACTGGACGGCCATCGTGATGACGGTCGATGCCGCCGAGTTGTCCGGGGGTTGCGCAGGCGAGGACTGCGCTGCGTTGTCGGGGATGTCGGGGGCGTCGAGCCACGGCCAGCGGTACTCGCCCTTTTCCGGCGGACGCTTCGCCGACCCGAAAAGCATTTCCATTGTGGCGTAAGCATATCCGAGTATGCAGACGAACCGCCCCTGGGTGAAGGCGCGCATACCCTCGATACGCACCACCTTGCGGGTGCGCACCGCCACCGGCGGCACGTCGGGGTTGCCCTGGGGGGCCCACATGTTGATGTAGCCGCGGTCGATCGTGATGCGGCCGTCGCTGTCCGGATCCGGAAGCGGATCGTTGAGGTCGTAGTCCAGACGCGCGCTGTGGCTGCCGGGCAGATCCACCGTGGTCTTGAAGAACTTCAGCATGGTGTGAAGCTGGATGCCGATCGGCGGCGGGAACGCACAGATCCCCACTGTCTCCAGCACCCGCCGCCAACCGTCGGGACGCAGATTCCGGTACTCCATGTGGCAGAAGAAGGCGGGGTAGTTCTCGTCCCAATTCCGCGGATCGGCAACGCCTTTGACCTGATTGAGGGATACCTCCTGGGAGGTGAAATCCGTGTCGACGACGATCGCGTCCCGCCCGCCGATCGACACCACCGACGGCCGGCAGAGCGGCACCGCGGCGGCGTCGGCGGAGAGCACCCCCAGCGCGACGAGCTGCTGCGCGACGTCGTCCCAATCCTGCCATCCGGTGAACTGCTGGTCGAAAAGACCGATGATTGTTTGCAGTTCGTCCCCTTCGTGCTGGAGCGTCTGAGGGTCGGCCGGACGTTGCGAGCCGGATGGTTCGGGGGACGTCGGACCGAGCAACGAGATCAGAGCACTCCTGGCCGGCCCGGTGGTGGGGTCGTCGAACGGCAGCACGACACCGTCGGGGACGTTGCTGGTCAGGTGAATCACCGCGCCCAGGGCATAGATCAATCGCGCCTGCTCCGGCACGGTCGGTGTGGAGTCCGTCTCCTGCAGTGCCAGGATCGCGTTGGTGGGATCGGCGTCGACCTGCGGGGCGCCGGGGAGCATGAACGCGAGCAGTTCCCGGTACCATTCCGGGGTCGACGAGCTGCCGGGGAGGAATCGGTCGGCAATCTCGGCGACGCGCGGGTCGCCGGTCCGGACGGTCGCGGTGTCCAGAGATCCTTGTAATTCGAGTATCGCGCGCAGTACCGACATGCCCCCTCCTGCTGTCGTATGCGCAGCTAGCATACCGTCATAGAGGCGTTGGCGCGCGTTAAATTCGAGGGAGGCGAAGCGCATGGACGCAGGGGGCGGAGGCAGATCCAGCAACGAACTCCCGTGGGCAGCGGTATTTGATTCCGCAGCAAACCTACGGGCGCTCAGCGCAATTCAGGCCGACGGCTTCCGCGCTGCGAGCGAACTCGTCGACCGGTTCGTCAGGATGGCCTCGGCCGGCATCGGTGCCTACGGTCAACCGGCCCAACCGGTGACCCCGTCGGGCGGTCACGATCAGACGGACCTGTTCGGGGCCACCGGACTGGAGCCGTTCGTGGCATCGTGGTGGGCCATGGTCGACCAGTTCCTCAAACTGCCTGTACAGCAGCGCGAGCAACCGTCCGCCCCGGCCGAACCCACGCTCGATCTGGCGACGGCGACGGCGTCGGGATGCGTGCAGCTGACAGCGGCACCGACCGGTGTAGCAACCGCAGAGCTGTGGTTGCGTAACAGCGGTTCCGTTGATTTGGGAAAGATCAGGCTGCGATGCGGAGGGCTGCTGGCGGACCACGGTGGGACCATCGGTTCCGAGGTGGCGGGGTTCGAGCCCGAGATCGTACCGATGCCGGGGCGCAGCAGTCGGGGGATCACCGTGCAATTCGAGCTGCCACGGCACACCGCTGCGGGCACCTACCGCGGCATGATTCTGGTCGACGGGCACCCCGGCGTGTGGCTGCCGCTGGTTCTGGTGCTCGGGCAGGGTGCGTCGTGACTGGCACCGTCGATCGGAACGAATTGGTCGGTGAGGTCGACGATCACCTGCGTAGCGTGGCCAAGACCGTCCGCCGGGGGATGCTCGATGCGATTCCCGACGGAGAGCCGGTGGAGTGGCTGTATGCGCCGATGCGCGAGTATCCGTCGCGCCCCGGCAAGGCGCTTCGGCCGGCGCTGTGTCTGGCGGCGAGTCGCGCGTTCGGGGCCGGACCGGATGCCGTGCTGGACATCGCGATCGCGATCGAATTGCTGCACAATGCGTTCCTGGTGCACGACGACATCGCCGACGGCAGTCAGATGCGCCGTGGCAGACCGACGCTGGCCGCGGCGCACGGCATCGCCGCGGCGCTCAATGCCGGCGACGGTCTCGCGGTGGTGGCGAGCCAGGTGCTCCGAAGGGCGACAAGGCAACTCGACGACGACCTGGCCGATCTGGTGTGGCACGAGTTCGACACCATGGCGATGCGCACGCTGGAGGGGCAGGCCATCGAAGTCGGTTGGCAGCTCGATCGGGTCGAGGATCTCGGTCCGGCCGACTACCTAGACCTGATCATGCGGAAAACATGTTGGTACACCACGATTCACCCGCTACGCGTCGGAGCTCTGGTTGGCTCGGGGGGAACCGCGGACCTGGCTCCGTTGGTGGGCTTCGGGTTTCACTTCGGTGCGGCGTTTCAGATTCGTGACGACCTGCTCAACCTCGTCGGCGACGAACGAACGTACGGCAAGGAGATCCTGGGCGACCTGTACGAGGGCAAACGGACCCTGCCGCTGATGCACCTGGTGTCGGCGGCCACCGGCACCGACCGAGAAGTGCTGGCCGACTATCTGCGCCGCGGGCGGACGCAGCGCACCCAGGAGATGGTGACCGAGGTGCGTCGACTGATGGACGACTACGGCAGCATCGAGTACACCCGCGAGTACGCCGAGGGCATCCTGCTCGTCGCGGAGGACTACTTCGAGCACGCGTTCACGGCGGCGGTGCCGGGACCCGACATGGAGTTCCTGCGCTCGCTGGTCCCGTATGTGTGGGCGCGGTGGCGCTGAGCCCTCAACGTCAGCTGCCGAGTACGGTGCGGGTGATCGACTCGGCGCGTCCCGGCGAGAACGCGCGGCCTTCGCCGAGGATCGCGTAGACGATGCCGCCGACGATCGCGTCGGTGGCATCCTGGGCCGCAGCGCTCGTGAAACCGGCCTCCGTCAATCGGTTTCGCACGGTGTCGTGCAGCGGGCGACTGAATCCGGCGTGCAGGCGTGTCGCGGTGTCGGGGTTCTCCATCCCGGCGGCGGTCAGGATGCGCAGCATCGCGTGGCCGCGTTGAGTGGTCAACGCCGTCGCGAGCGCGGTCGACCACGCGCAGACGTCGGCGGTCACGTCGTCGGTGCGGCCGATGGGGCGCAGGATCCGGTCGGCGTCTTCGAGGATGACGTCGGCGACCAGGGCGTGCCTGCTCGACCACCAACGGTAGATCGTCTGCTTGCCGACACCCGCCCGGGTGGCCACCGCCTCGATGCTGAGCTTGTCGAAACCCCGTTCCATCAGCAGCTTGCGGGTGGCGGTCATGATGGCCACCCGGGACTTCTCGCTGCGCCGCCGGGGCGCCGCGGTCTCGGTGGCCATCAGGAGCGTCCGTCCGGCTTTACACACTGTGGCATCGCCCGTAGTGTGCCACAAGACGATACGTTGCGTCTCGTTTAAGGAGATGTGGAGGAGCCGGACGATGGCGGGAACCAAGCTGGTGATCGGCGCCAGCGGATTCCTCGGCTCCCATGTCGTCAAGCAACTGGTGGCCGACGGCGAGCCCGCCGTGCAGGTGATGATCCGCACCACCAGTTCCACCCGCGGGATCGACGGCCATCCGGTGCGCACGCCGCTGAACATCCGGTTGTTGCACATCATGTCCCCGATGGACCATTTCAAGGCGGTCCGGGAGCTCGGCGGGCAGCCGCGGCCCAGCTCGGAAGCCGTCGAAGCGGCCGCGCGCTTCTTCCGAGACCGGCCCCGTCGCGTAGCCGAAGGAGCGCGATGACCATCGGCCTGACACCGGAGCAGGAACAGCTCGGCGCTGCCGTCGCCCAGTTCGCCGCCCGCCACGCGCCGGTCGACAAGACCCGCGAGTCCTTCGAGGCGCTCGCCGCCGGGGAGCTGCCACCGTGGTGGGAACAGTTCGTCGGCAATGGTTTCCACGCCGTCCACCTGCCCGAAGAGGTGGGCGGCCAGGGCGGCACGCTGACCGACACCGCCTGCGTGATCGAGGCGGCGGCCGCGGCGCTGTTGCCGGGGCCGGTGCTGGCCACGGTGTCCACCAGCGCGGTCGCGCTGCTGGCCGACGACACACCGGCACGGCAGGCCCTGATCGGGGCCCTCGCCGATGGTGCGTCCGGCGCGGTGATCCTGGCCGGCGACAACGGTTTCCGCGCCGTGCCGGGCGCAAACGGCTGGCGGATCGACGGCCGTTCTACGCCGATCGCGGGGGCCTGCGCGGCGCGGATCCTTCTGGTGTCGGCCGACACCGGTGAGGGCACCGCGTGGTTCGCGATCGATCCGGCGGGACCGGGGGTCTCGGTCGAGAGCCGCGTCGCGACCGACCGGACTGTGGACGTGGGGGTGGTGCGGCTCGACGGCCACCGCTGCACCGACGACGCGGCGCTGAGCGGCATCGACGACGTCCGGGCGCGGTGTATGACGGTCGCGCTGGCAGCCGCTGCCGCTTCCGGCGTACTCCGCTGGTGTGTGCAGGCCGTCACCGATCATCTGCGCACCCGGGAGCAGTTCGGCAGGCCGATCGGGACTTTCCAGGCCCTCCAGCACCAGGCGGCGATGCTGTTGGTCAACAGCGAGCTGGCGAGTTCGGCGGCGTGGGACGCAGTCCGGTCGGCATCGGAGGACCCGGCGCAGCACCGCATCGCGGCGTGGGGTTCGGCGCTGATGGCGATCACGCCGGCACCCGAACTGGCCCTCGACGCCCTGACGATGTTCGGCGCGATCGGATACACCTGGGAGCACGACCTTCACCTGTACTGGCGCAAGGCGACGAGCCTGGCCGCGTCGATCGGTCCCTCCGGCCGGTACGCCGAGTCGCTCGGCGAACTCACCCGCACACACGGACGCGACGTCTCGGTGAAGCTCGGCGACGTCGACCTCGAGTTCCGCCGCGGCGTGGCAGCGGTGCTGGACGAGGCGAGGACCCTGCGCAACGACCGTCCGGGGCGCCAAGGCGACTATGAGAACCTCGCGACCGGACCCCAGCGGACACTGCTGGCCGAAGCGGGTCTGATCGCGCCGCACTGGCCGCGGCCGTGGGGGGTGGAGGCCACGCAGCTGCAGCTGTTGATCATCGACGAGGAGTTCGCCAAACGGCCCGACCTGGTGAGGCCCTCACTGGGGATCTCCGAATGGATCCTGCCGACACTGATCAGCTCGGCACCCGAACACATCCAGGAGCGGTTCATCCCGCCAACCCAGCGGGGGGAGCTCGGCTGGTGCCAGTTGTTCAGCGAGCCCGGGGCGGGTTCCGACCTCGCTTCGCTGACTACGCGCGCGACCAAGGTCGACGGCGGCTGGCGGATCAACGGCCACAAGATCTGGACGTCGTCGGCGCACACCGCCGACTTCGGGGCGTTACTCGCCCGCACCGACCCGGATGTCGCCAAGCACCGGGGAATCGGTTACTTCATCGTCGACATGAATTCCGAAGGCGTTGACCTGCAACCGATCCGGCAGGCCACCGGTGAGTCTCACTTCAACGAGGTGTTCCTCGCCGACGTGTTCGTCCCGGACGAAATGCTGTTGGGCGAGCCGACCGACGGGTGGAACCTGGCGATCGCGACGATGGCGCAGGAGCGGGTCGCGATCAGCGGCTACGTCAACTTCGACCGGGCCAGCATCCTTCGCGCACTGGCCGCCGAGGAGCGCGCCGACCGCAGCCGGGTGCTGGCCGCGCTGGGCGAGGCCGACGCGTACGCCAACGCGATCAAGGTGCTCGCACTGCGCGAGGTGATGCGCCTGCTCGACGGGCAGGCCGCCGGACCGGCATCGAGCATCGCCAAGGTCGCCATGAACGTGATGCTGCGACGCATCTTCAAGGCCACGCTCGAGCTCGCCGCACCGGCGGCACTCGTCGAAGACTCCGAGCCGGCGATCGTCGAACCCTACTTCCACCTGCCGGCGGAACTGATCGGCGGCGGGACGAAGGAGATCCAGCTCAACATCATCGCCCAGATGATCCTCGGACTGCCTCGCGCGTGAGTGCGACGCGGGGCTACGGAGCGACAGGAGATACCCATGGGTCTGCGCGGTGAGGCCGCGATCGTCGGTTACGTGGAGCTGCCCCCGGAACGGCTGAACAATGCCACCCCGGCGCCTTTCACCCTGGAGCAGTGGGCGGAACTCGGCGCCGCGGCGCTCGACGATGCCGGGCTGCCCGGTGAGTCGGTCGACGGCCTGGTCACCACACACCTGAGCGAGTCGGAGATCTTCGTTCCATCGACGGTGGCCGAATACCTGGGCGTCCGAGCCAATTTCGCCGAGATGGTGGACCTGGGCGGCGCCAGTGCGGTGGGCATGGTCTGGCGCGCTGCCGCGGCGATCGAACTCGGGATCTGCGACGTGGTGCTGTGTGCGATCCCGGCGCGTTACCTGACACCGACATCGGAGAAGAAGCCCCGACCGCTGGTTGACGCCATGTTCTTCGGAGCGTCGAGCAACCAGTTCGGTTCTCCGCAGGCCGAATTCGAGATCCCGTACGGAAATCTGGGCCAGAACGGGCCGTACGGCCAGGTCGCCCAGCGTTATGCCTCGGTGTACGGCTACGACGAGCGGGCGATGGCCAAGATCGTGGTGGACCAACGCTTCAACGCAAACCACACCGAAGGGGCCATCTGGAAGGACAAACCGCTAACGATCGAGGACGTGCTCGCCAGCCCGGTCATCGCCGACCCGCTGCACATGCTCGAGATCGTGATGCCCTGCCTGGGTGGTGCGGCGGTGGTGGTGGCCAGCGCCGACGTCGCCGCCCGCGCGAAGAACCGGCCGGTGTGGATCAAGGGTTTCGGCGAGCAGGTGCCCTACAAGACGCCCACCTACGCCGCGGATCTGCTGCAGACGCCGATCGCCCGGGCCGCAGAGACGGCGTTCGCGATGTCGGGTCTGACCCGCGAGCAGATGAACATGGTGTCGATCTACGACTGCTACACGATCACTGTGTTGCTGAGTCTGGAAGATGCCGGCTTCTGTGGGAAGGGCAAGGGCATGGAGTTCGTCTCCCAGCGCGATCTGACCTTCCGCGGCGACTTTCCGCTGAACACCGCAGGCGGTCAGCTCGGGTTCGGGCAGGCGGGCAATGCGGGGGGAATGCACCATGTGTGCGACGCGGCCCGCCAGATCATGGGCCGGGCCGGGGAGGCGCAGGTGCCTGATTGCCACCGTGCGTTCGTCTCGGGCAACGGCGGCATCCTGTCCGAACAGACCACACTCGTGCTGGAGGGGGACTGACCATGAGCACACCGACCTTCGAACGGCCGATGCCGGTCAAAACGCCTACCACTGCGCCGTTCTGGGATGCCCTCGCCGAGCATCGGGTGGTGATTCAGTACTCGCCGTCGTCGCAGTCCTACGTCTTCTATCCCCGGGTGCGCGCCCCCAGGACGCTAACGAACGACCTTGAGTGGCGCGAGATCTCGGGCATGGGCACGCTGTACTCGTTCACCGTGGCCCGCCGCCCCGTCGGCCCTCACTTCGTCGACGCGGTGCCTCAGTTGCTCGCCATCGTGGAGTGGGACGAAGGGCCCCGGTTCTCCACCGAGCTGGTCGATGTCGAGCCGACGGACATCGTGATCGGCATGCGGGTCAAACCGGTCTTCTGCGACTACCCCGAGCATGACGTGACGATGTTGAGGTACGCGCCGGCCGATCGGTGAGACTCGCGGCGAGATCGCCCACGCGGCAGGCGAGGGTTGGCGATCAGTGCGACACCAGCCTGCGCAGCGGCTTGCGCGCCGTCTCGCGCATGGTCAGCACCGTCAGCAGCGTGACAACGGCCGCCCCGATCACGTAGTACGCGGGTGCGAGGTCGTTACCCGTCCGCGACACCAGCCACGTCGCGACATAGGGTGCGGTGCCGCCGAACAGCGCCACCGACACGTTGTAGCCGATCGAGTAACCGCTGGAGCGCACCCGCGTGGCGAACAGTTCGGCGCCCGCCGCCAGCGACGCGCACACGAAGACCGCCTCGATCGCGGCCAGGGCTGAGTGGGCGGCGATGGCCGCGGTGAGCGAGCCGGTGTTCAAGAGCAGGAACAGCGGATAGGCGAACACCGCGAAGCCGATCGAGCCTGTCAGCAGAAGAGGTTTGCGGCCGATGCGGTCCGACAACGCTCCGAGCGGGGGGATCAGGACGATGCCCACCATGCTCGCGACGGTGATCGAGAAGAATGCGTCGGTCTTGCTGAAACCCAGTGTCTCGGTGAAATAGCTTGGCAGGAAGGTGTATACGAGATAGAAGCCGACGTTGTGGACCACCACCAGGCCGATGATCTGCAGGATCGGTCGCCACGACGTCGTCACCGCTTCCTTCAGCGGCGACGACGACACCGCGCCGGCCTCACGCAGCGACTCGAACTGCGGGGTGTCGCCGAGGCGCAGGCGGATGTAGAGCCCGACCGCCCCCAGCGCGCCGGCGATCAGGAACGGGATCCGCCAACCGTAGCTTTCCATTGCGGGCTCGGACAGCAGCGTCTCCAGTCCGGTCACCGTGACCGCGCCGAGCAGGAAGCCGACGACGACCGACCACACCAGGAACGACACCACGAACCCGCGGTGCCGGTCGGGGGCGTACTCGGCCAGAAAGCAGGCGCCGCTGCCGTATTCGCCGCCGGCCGAGAAGCCCTGCAGGCAGCGCAGGACCAGCAACAGGATCGGCGCCCAAACCCCGATGGAGTCGTAGCTGGGCACCAGACCGATGGCCAGAGTCGATGCCGACATCAGCAGGATCACCAGCGCGAGCACCTTCTGCCGGCCGATCCGGTCTCCGAGAGGGCCGAAGAAGAAGCCGCCGAGGGGGCGCATGAAGAA
Source organism: Mycobacterium sp. ZZG (assembly GCF_054786995.1). NCBI lineage: Bacteria > Bacillati > Actinomycetota > Actinomycetes > Mycobacteriales > Mycobacteriaceae > Mycobacterium > Mycobacterium sp. ZZG. The sequence goes on along the minus strand of NZ_JBTBFV010000013.1, from coordinate 49,879 downwards.
CGCCGCGGCGAAGATCGCGAAGGTGTTCAGCAGCGCCGCGGTCTCGTCGCCGGGCGGGAAGAACTTCTCGGCGATATAGGTGCCCAGGGACCCGTAGATCGCGAAGTCGAACCACTCCACTGTGTTGCCGATCGCGGCTCCGCGGACAGCCTTTCGGATCGCGTCGGGGGCGGCCGCAGCGGTCGGGGTCAACTGGTCGACGTTCACCAAAGTCCTCCTGGCTGATCGGTGATCTGCGCGCGCGAGGCACTGTCATAGTGGCTGTGCGTCCGGTCGGTGATGAACATGTGGCCTGGTGCGTGAAAGATCGCCAGTGGCAACCGGGCTCGTTGGGCGACGGCCTGTGGCGTCACACCGCACCCCCAGAACACGGGGATGTCATCGTCGTCGAAGCGCACCGGATCGCCGAAATCCGGTGCATCGAGGTCGGCGATGCCCAGCCGCGACGGATCGCCGATGTGCACGGGTGCGCCGTGCATCGCGGGGAAGCGGGCGGTGATGTCGACGGTGCGGGGCACATCGTTTCGGGGGATCGGCCGCATCGAGACCACCAGCGGCCCCTCGAAAGGACCGGCGGTCCGACAGGGGCGGTCGGTGATGTACATCGGGACGTTGACGTGCTGCTGCTGATGACGCAGCGGTAGTCCCGCCGAGGCCATTGCCCATTCGAACGTGAACGAACAGCCGAGCAGGAACGCCACGAGATCGGCGCGCCAGTATTCACTGATATCGGTGGGCTCGTCGACGCACTCACCGTCGCGCAACACGCGGTAGCGCGGCACGTCGCTCCGGAGGTCGGCGTCGGCGGCGACCGCGGCGGGGCGGGGCGAACCGGTGTCGGTGACCTCCAGCAGCGGACACGGGACCGGGTTGCGCACACAGAAACGCAGGAAATCCAGCGCCGAATCCTGCGGCAGCACCACCAGATTGGCCTGCGCATGGCCGTCGGCGAGGCCGCTGGTCGGCCCGGTGTGCGCGCCGCTACGGATCTGGACGCGCGCGGCGGTGGCACGCGTCGGATGCGGAGCCGCGGCAGATCGCATACGCGTGCATTCCCACTCCGAAGGCGGACCTAACCTCCACCCGGGGTGTGGATCTCGGTCGGGTCGCGGCGTCCGCGCAGCGTGATCTGCCCACATGGGACCCACCGGGCCTGCTCGGACTCGTTCGCGCGGGTCAGTGCCGCACCCGAGGACAGGGTTCGGCGCTCGAATTCCTTGGCATGGTCGGCCAGCCGGGCGGCCTCGTTGACGGCGTCACCCACCACGGTGTACTCGTAGCGGTTCCTGGCCCCGATATTGCCGGCGAACACCGGTCCCGCCGACACGCCGATACCGAAATCCACTGCCAGTCGCCGCAACTGAGCGGCCAACGCGCGGGCGGTCGCCAGCGCAGCCGAGCACGGGTCGTCGATGCGCAGCGGGGCGCCGAACACCGCCAGCGCGGCGTCACCCTGAAACTTGTTGACCAGACCGTGCCGTCCGTCGACCTCGGCGACGACGATCTGGAAGAAATCGTTGAGGATGTCGGCGACTTCGTGGGGGCTGCGCTCGGTGGCCAGCTGCGTGCTGCCGACCAGATCGATGAACAACACCGCGACCTCGCGCTCGTCGCCGGTGGATGTGTCGCTGCGGGTGCCGGCCTGCTCGAACGCCCGCCGGGCGACTTCCTCGCCGACGTGGCGGCCGAACAGGTCGCGCAGCCTGTCGCGTTCCCGCAGACCGGCGACCATGCGGTTGAACCCGCTCTGCAGCCGCCCGATCTCGGACCACTCGTACACGTCGATGCTGCGATCGAGTTCGCCTTTCTCGACGTCGGCCATCGCCTCGGCCACCTCGTGGAGCGGATCCGAGATGGACATCGATACCAGGATCATCGAGCGTAGACCGAGCACGACCGCGACCAGAGCGAGTATCAGCAGCGCTAGCTCGATCGGGGACGACGCGTTGAGCAACCAGTTCTGGGACTGCAGGATCAGCAGGACCGCGATGGCCGAGCCGGGCAGTGCGGTACAGGCCAGCCACATCAGCAGCAGGCGGGCCCGCACGCCCGGCGCGGCCGGCCGTTCGGCGTCGGCGGGCACGGCCGCCAGCAGGGGCCGCAGAGTCCGCAACGTGAACAGGAAGCCGGTGGTGACGGTGGCGATCGCGCCGAACAACAGCGCGGTGGTGAGCACCACGAACACCGTCGCCGGTGCGTGCACGTTGAGCGGTACCAGGATGGCCGCGGTGAGCAGCCACGGCGCCAACGTGATGACCGCCTGACGGCGCATGATCTTGGCCGTGGTCCGGATCTCGCCGGGCGTGGGCCGGCGGCCGGAGCTCAGCCAGCGCAGGGACGGACGGAGGATCAGGACCGCGCCCAGCGCCACCGTGACGGTGCCGATCAGGCCGACCACCGAGAAGGTGATCACGTTGCCGGTGGTGATGACACGACGGCCGGCGAGCGCTACCACGATCGCGAGGACCTCGGCGACGGTCAGCAGGTATGCCGACGTGAGCCCCGCGGCGTACCTGGTGAGCAGGCGGCGTGGCCTCACCCGCCGAAGGTATCAGTCGCGCGCCTTCAGATACGCGGCGATGGCATGGCTCGACCTCGTCGCGGTGACACCCGCGAACGCGCCCGGGCTCCCTGGTCAGTCGCTGGCGGGTAGCGGCTTGGCCTCCTTGAGCGCCAACGGGGTCGCGCCGATGCTCAGCGTGCCCTTGCCGGCTTTCGTCACGAGCACCTCGGCGCCGCTGTCGTCGACGTAGCGCTTGCCCATCAGATTGCCGTCGGCCAGTTCGCCGTCCAGCGACAGACTCTCGTCGACACTGTCGCCGACGGGCACCATCGGGGCGCCGCCGGCGCGCAGGTCGTCGAGACTGTCGCTGCTGCGGACCACGATCACCTGGGTGTCGCAGACCTGGCTCTGCAGTCGGGTGCCGTTCTTGATCATGCAGGGGCTCCTTGTGTCGCGGCCGGCTGTGCCGGCGATGGGTCCTGGTTCAGTTCGTCGACGAGTTCGCGGCGCAGCACCTTGCCGGTCGCGTTGGTGGGCAGTTCGTCCCGGAACACCACCCGGTCGGGGGTGCGGGATCCGCGCAACTGCGCCCGCACGTGGCCACGCAGGTCCTCGACGTCGGGTACGGTCCCCGGTTCCGCGACCACGACGGCGACGATGATCTGGCCCCACTGGGGGTCATCGGCACCGACCACGGCACAGTCTCGCACGTGCGGGTGCTCCACGAGCACGTCTTCGATCTCGGCGGGGGCGATGTTCTCGCCGCCGCGGATGATCGTGTCGTCGGACCGGCCACCGATGAACAGGTAGCCCTCCTCATCGAGGTAGGCCACGTCCTTGGTGGGGAACCAGCCCTGCTCGTCGAGCACCGAACCGATGTCGGTGTACCTGCCAGACACCTGCTCGCCGCGGACGAACAGTTCGCCGGTCTGGTTCGGTCCCAGTACCGTGCCATCGTCGGCGCGGACCTGCACCTCGATGCCGGGCACCGGCCGACCGACCGAACCGAGCCGCCGGGTGGCCGCCTCGTCGGAGGCCGCCAGGGCCTCGCGGTGATCGTCGGGGGTCAGCACCGCGATGGTCGAGCTGGTCTCGGTCAGACCGTAGGCGTTGACGAACCCGACGCCGGGGAGCAACGACAACGCTTTGCGCACCAACGGCAACGGCACCTTCGATCCGCCGTAGGCCAAGGTGCGCAGGGTCGGCAGCGAGGTGCCCCGCGCCTCCAGCACCGAGACGATCCGGTCGAGCATCGTCGGCACGACGGTCGCGGAGGTGACGCCCTCGTCGGCGACCAGCCGCACCCACGTCTCGGCGTCGAAGTGCCTCAGATACACCATCTTCCGTCCGGCGTACAGATTCGACAGCGCGGCACTGACACCGGCGATGTGGTAGGGCGGGACGCAGATCAGCGCGGCATCGTCCGGCTCGGCCGACGCGAATTCCACCGTCCCCATGATGTAGCTCGTGAGGTTCGTGTGGGTCAGTTCGACAGCCTTCGGCTTCGACGTCGTCCCCGAGGTGAACAGCACGACACCGACGGCGTCGGGGTCGGCGAACTCGGCCGCGGGTTCCGCGGTCCGAGCTCCGGCGAGGAACTCCGCCGAACCGATCGTCCGATAGCCGTCGCCGACCGCATCGCGGTATTCGTCGTCAACGACGACAAGGGGATCGGGCAGCCGGTCGAGCAGCGCACGCAACCCATCGGCCGACAGCCGGTAGTTCAGCGGCGTCACGGGTGTCGCGGCGCGGGCCGAGGCGAACAACAGCAGCGGCAGCATCGCGCCGCCGGTGCCGATGTAGGCGACATGCTGGGCGCCCGACCCCGCGATCACCCCGGCGCCGCCGTCGGCGAGGGTGCTGAGTTCGGCGGTGGTGAGCCGGAGTTCGTCGGAGACGAGGGCGGTCCGGTCCGGGTCGGCGTCGGTGGCCATCTCCAGCAGCAGCGAGATGCTCATGAGGCTCGCCCGTCGACGAAGATGTCGAGGATCGGGTCGTCGCCGCCGCCGTAACGCGACAGGTCGGCGACACCGGACTCGACCAGGACAGCGGCGTCGATGTAGCACTGCCCGTTCACCTGCGCCGGTGGCCGCGACAGGATCTGTACGGCGGCGTCGGCCATGATGTCGGGGCTGCGGGAGGCTTTGACGAGATCATCACCGTCGGCGAGGTTGCTCACCGCCGAGGTCGCGATGTAGGTCTCGGGCCACAGGCAGCTGAAACCGATGCCGCTGTCTGCGTACTCGCTGGCCCAGCCCAGCGACAGCAGGGTCATGCCGTACTTGGACAACGTGTAGGACGGGTGTGCACCGAGCCAGTGCGGGTTCATGTTCATCGGCGGCGCCAGGGTGAGCACGTGCGCGCCGGTCGCCGATTTCCGCAGATGGGGCAGCGCGCCCTTCGTCAACAGAAACGTGCCGCGGACGTTGATGTCCATCATCAGGTCGAACTTCTTGGCCGACAGCGCCTCGGTCGGTTCGGTGGCGATCGCACTGGCGTTGTTGACGACGATGTCGACCCCGCCGAAGCGTTCGACCGCGGTCGCGATCGCACGCGCCACGTCTTCTTCCTTGCGGACGTCACCGACCACCGCGACACCCTTGCCGCCCGCAGCTTCGACGTCGGCGACGGCGGTGTGCACGGTTCCCGGAAGCTTGGGGTGCGGCTCGGCGGTCTTGGCCAGCAGCACGACGTTGGCGCCGCGCCTCGCTGCAGCGAGGGCGATGGCGAGGCCGATTCCGCGACTGCCGCCCGAGACCACGACGGTCCGGTCGGCGAACGTGGTGTCGCCGGTCCCGCCGGTCGCGTTGGACTCTCCAGACAAAGGGGCCTCCTCATCAACGCCCGATAGCGTCGTTCTCATTTTAGGCGAATCCCATAATCGCCGTGTTCCCGGGTTTGATGCGGGTCTTTGGCGGGTCGGCACGCACTGCGGCGTGCGGCTTTCCCTCAGGCGGTATTGGCATTCTCATTTTTTGCAAGTACGTTATCGATCGATGAGTGACCAAGTCCACCCTCTGGTAGCGACCCCGTCGGGGATCCCGCTGGAACCCGTGTACGGACCGGGCGATCGTGCGGCCGACCCCCCACCGCCGGGGCAGTATCCATTCACGCGCGGAAACTTCGCGTCCGGGTATCGCGGCAAGACCTGGACCTTCCGGCAGTACTCCGGTTTCGGCACCGCCGAGGAGTCCAACCGCAGGTACCGCTACCTGCTCGATCAGGGCGGTACCGGGCTCTCGGTGGCGCTGGATCTGCCCACGCAGTGCGGTTACGACTCCGACGACGAGGAGTACGGCGAGGAGGTCGGCCGGGTCGGCGTGGCCGTGGACACCCTCGCCGACGCCGAGATCCTGTTCGACGGGATTCCGCTGGACAAGATCAGCACGAGCTTCACGATCAACGGCACGGCGGCCATCCTGTTGGCGTTCTACGTCGCCGCCGCCGAGAAGAAGGGTGTGCCGCGGGAGAAGCTCACCGGCACGATCCAGAACGACATCCTCAAGGAGTACGCCTCGCGCGGCACCTGGATCTGGCCGCCGGAGCCGTCCCTGCGATTGATCGCGGACACCATCGAATTCTGTGCGGCCGAGGTGCCGAGGTTCAACGCGATCTCGGTGGCCGGTGCGCACTTCCGTGATGCCGGCGCCAACGCGGTGCAGGAGATGGCGTTCACCCTCGCCGACGGCGTCACCTACTGCGACACCGTGGTCGAGCGTGGCCGGATGACCATCGACAAGTTCGCCCCGCAGATCTCGTTCTTCTTCTACACCCACGGTGACTTCTTCGAGGAGATCGCGAAGTACCGCGCCGGGCGCCGGCGATGGGCGACGATCGTGCGGGAGCGTTACGGGGCCACCACGGACAAGGCGTCGATGTTCCGGTTCGGCTGTGTGGCCGGTGGGGCGTCGCTGTATGCCCCGCAGGCGCAGAACAACCTGGTGCGCGTGGCCTACGAGGCGATGGCCGCGGTGCTCGGCGGTGTGCAGTCGATGTTCACCGCGGCGTGGGACGAGCCGTTCGCCCTGCCCTCGGAGGAGTCGGCGACCCTGGCGCTGCGCACCCAACAGATCCTGGCGTACGAGACCGGCGTGACGAAGGTGGCCGACCCGTTGGGCGGCTCCTATTTCGTCGAGGCCCTCACCGACGCCACCGAGGAGAAGATCGTCGAGATCATGCACGACCTCGAGACACACGGCGGCATGGTCCGCTGCATCGAGGACGGCTACCTGCAAGGCTTGATCGCCGACGAAGCGTTCAAGATCCACCAGGAGGTGGAATCGGGTGAGCGGCCCGTGGTCGGGGTGAACCGATTCGTCGTCGACGAGCCGCCGCCGGACCTGGCCACCTACGAGCTGGACGCCGAGGGTCGCGACAAGCAGTTGCGGCGGCTGGCGAAGGTCAAGGCCGACCGCGACGACGTCGCCGTCAAGGAGGCGCTCGCGGCGCTGGCCCGGGCCGCAGAAGGCGACGACAACCTGATGCACAAGCTGATCGACTGCGCGAACGCGTATTGCACGGTGGGAGAGATGGTGTCGACGTTGAAGTCGGTGTGGGGCGAGTTCCAGCAGCCGGTGGTGTTCTGATGTCAACACGTGTGCTGGTAGCCAAGCCCGGTCTGGACGGCCACGACAGGGGAGCCAAGATCGTCGCCCGCACGCTGCGTGATGCGGGCTTCGAGGTGATCTACACCGGGATCCGGCAGCGCATCGAGGACATCGTTTCCATCGCATTGCAGGAAGACGTTGCGCTGGTTGGTCTTTCGATCCTCTCGGGAGCCCACGTCGCGCTGACCGCTCGCACGGTGGAGGCGCTGCGCGCCGCCGACGCGGCAGACATCGCCGTCGTCGTCGGTGGCACCATCCCGCAGGGCGACGTCCAGAAACTCCTCGACGCCGGCGCCGCCGCGGTGTTCCCGACCGGGACGCCGCTGGAGGACCTGGTGCGTGATGTGCGGGCGCTGACGGAGAGAGTGGAGCACACATGAGGCCGGGTGGAGCGAGGGTGCGCACAGAGCGCCCTTTCGGCAGATATCGCGATCTCAGCGCACTTTCGCCGGAGGAGGCACGTTCAATCAGGCCGGGCGGGCGAAGCGGGGGTGGGCAATGAGACTCGGAGTGATGATCGGGGCCGAGCGCGGCGACATGGCGCGCAAAGTCAGCAAGCTGGTGTCCGACATCGAGTGGGCCGAGTCGGCGGGCCTGGACACCGCGTGGATGCCGCAGGTGCCCAACGACTTCGACTGCCTGACGATGGTCGCCCTGATGGCGGCGCACACCTCGCGGATCGAACTCGGCACCGCTGTCGTGCCGCTGCAGGCACAGCATCCGATCGCCCTTGCCCGGCAGGCGCTTTCGGTGCATGCGATGGCGAACGGGCGGCTTGCCCTCGGTGTCGGGCCGTCGCATCACTGGATCGTGCGCGACATGCTGGGCCTCCCGTACGACAAGCCGGCCGCCTACACCCGTGACTACCTCGAGGTGCTCAGCGCCGCGCTCGCCGGACCGGGTGATGTCGACGTCGAGAACGACACGTTCACCGTGCACAATCCGACGGTTCTCGGTGCCGAGCAACCGCTTCCGGTGCTGGTGGCCGCGCTGGGACCGGTGATGCTGCAGATCGCGGGGGAGCGCGCCGACGGCACCGTGCTGTGGATGGCCGACGAGAAGGCAATCGGCGAGCACATCGCGCCGAAGATCATCAAGGCCGCCGCCGAGGCGGGGCGCCCAGCGCCGCGAATCGTCGCCGGCATCCCAGTGTGCCTGTGTGCGAACTCCGAGGTCGACGCCGCGAAGGAGCGGGCCAACCGGATCCTCGCCGAGGCGGAGACCTCCCCGAACTACCAGCGGTTGCTGGATCGTGGCGACGCCCGCAACGTCGGCGATCTGTGCGCGGCCGGTGACGAAGAGTCGATCCTGGCGCGGTTCAAGCAGTTCGCCGATGCGGGGGTCACCGACCTGTCGGTTCGGTTGCTGCCGATCGGGGAGACCCGCGACGAGCTGGTCGCGTCGAAGTACCGCACCCGCGAGGTGATCGGCGAGCTCGCCAAGCGCGTGCGATGATCGCCGGCGTGAAAAGCGAGGTAGTGCGATGAGCGCCGGCCCGCCGGGCCCGGTAGGCGGCGCGCCGCTGGCCGGCATTCGGATCATCGAGGTCGGCGTCATGCTGGCCGGACCGTACGCGACGATGATGCTCGCCGACCTGGGTGCCGAGGTGATCAAGGTCGAGCCGCCCGGCGGCGAGATCTCCCGGCAGGTCAGCGACAGCTATTTCGCGAGCCTGAACCGCAACAAGCAGAGCGTGGTCCTCGACCTGAGATCGGCCGAGGGGCGTGCCCGTCTGGGCGAGCTGGTGGCGGATGCCCACGCGCTGCTGGTGAACATGAAGCCCTCGGCCATCCGGCGGCTGGGGCTGACCTATGAGGCGCTCAAGGAGTTCAACGAGCGCATCGTGTGCGTCGCGATGACCGGCTTCGGCCTCGACGGCGGGGACGATCCGGCGTTCGACTATGTCATCCAGGCGGCAACCGGGGTGGCTGCGATGACGGGAGACCCGCAGGGGCCTCCGACGCTGCCGGGATATTCGTCGGCCGACAACTCCACCGGTCTGACCGCAGCGCTGGGGCTGCTCGCCCAGATCGTGTCCGGTCGGGGTGGGCAGGTCGACGTGTCCTTGCAGGACGTGATGCTCTCGCAGCTGAACTACCGCGCCGCGGCGTACCTCAACGAGGGCGTGGAGCCGCAACGGTATCCGTACGGGGCACACTCGTATTACGTTCCGGCGCAGTTGTTTCCGACCGCAGATGGCTACCTGGCACTGTTCATCACCCACGACGCGTTCTGGGCGGCCTTTGCGGGCGAGGCGGGAATCGAAGGTTTTTCCACCATGGCCGAACGCGCGGCTCGCCGCGACGAGGTGTTGGAGCTGGTAGGGGCGGTGTTGCAGACCGACTCCGCGGTGAACTGGCAACAGCGCCTGCAGCCGCTGGGTATTCCGGTCGCCGCGGTGCGCACGCTGCCCGAGGCGCTGGCCGCCACGCCGCACGCGGTGGTCACCGCGGGCGAGTTCCGCCAAGTCGGCAGCCCGATCCACATCGCCGGGTACGCCCCCCAGTACCGGCCGGCGCCCCGGCTCGACGAGCACCGTGCCGTGCCGGCTCACTCGTCGTAGCTGACCCTCACATCGGGGGTGTCCGGCACGGCCTGACAGGTCAGGACGTATCCCTCGGCGACCTCGTCCTCGGTCAGCGCGTCGTTGACCCGCATCGTCGCCGTCCCGTCGGTCAGCAACGCCATGCAGGTTCCGCAGTTGCCCGCCTCGCACGAGAACGGCGGTCCCATGCCGGCGCGACGCGCGCTCTCCAGCAGCGTCTCGTCGGGCCGGTGCGCCACCGATGCGGTGGTGCCGTCCAACGTGATGGTGATGGTGCCTGCATCGGTGACGGCGGACCCCGCTGCGGGTGTCTGCGGGTCAGTCATGGAACCCTCTTTCGACATTGTCATTCTGATAATAGGAGAATAGTATTCTCCTGGACAAGCGGTAATCCTCTCGCAACCATCATCCAGCACTGTGTCGGAAGGGGCGCGCGCGACGTGAGTGAGCCCTGGGCGCTCGCCTTCGAGGATCGGCAGTACACGCGCGCCGATCTCGACGCCCTGGCTGCCGGTATGGCCGCGGAGTTGCAGCAGCGCGGGGTGGTCGCGGGATCACGGGTGGCACTGATGTCATCGAACCGCCCGGAGTTCGTGGCGGCCCTGCACGCGATCTGGCGTCTCGGCGGGGCTGCGGTGCTGCTGAGTCCGGCCTGGAAGCGGACCGAGGTCGACCACGCGCTGTCGCTCACCGAACCGACGCACGCGGTCGGTGATCACCCCGTCCTCGCCGAGGCCATGCCGATGCTGCCTCTCGACCAGGAGATCCCCCCGGCGGAACATGAGGCGCTCGAGCCCGACCCGGCCGCCGACGCGGTGTTGGTCTTCAGCTCCGGGACCACGGGCATGCCCAAGGCGGTCCGGCACACGCATGCGTCGCTGGCTGTCGCGGTGCGGCACTGGCGGTCCGGCCTGGGGCTGACATCCGCGGACCGCATGCAGGTCATGACTCCGCCCTCCCACATCCTGGGGCTGCTCAACATCCTGATGGCGCTCGACACCGGCGCCTGGATCCGGTTGCACCGCCGCTTCGACATCGACGCCATGCTCAGGCACATCGAATCCGACCGCATCACCGTCGAGATGGCGGTGGCGCCGATCGCGCTGGCTCTGTCGGCACATCAGGAGCTCGAAAAGCACGATCTGACCTCGCTGCGCTACATCATGTGGTGCGCCACCCCGGTGACCAGCAGCGTCGCCGACGCCGTCACGCAACGCACCGGGGTGTCGTGGGTGACGGCCTACGGCGCCAGTGAGCTGCCGGTGATCTCTTGCAACGACCTGCAGCAGCCGCGGCTGGACACCGTTGGCCGCGCGGTGGACGGCGTCGATCTCCGGATTGTGTCGCTGGAGACGGGGGAGGTGTTGGGGCCGGACGCCGAGGGAGAGATCCAGGTGCGGTCCGACTCCGCGATGGCCGGTTATCTGCCCGACGAATGGACCGGCCACGCGTTCACCGACGGCTGGTATCGCACCGGTGACGTCGGAACGCTCGACGCCGACGGCTGGCTGCGGATCACCGATCGCGCCAAGGAGATGATCAAGGTCCGCGGTTTCCAGGTCGCGCCCGCGGAGGTCGAGGCCGTGCTGCACGGACATCCGGCCGTCGACGACTGCGCGGTGTTCGGGGTCCCGGCAGGCGATGGCGAGGCGATCGTCGCCGCCGTGACGGCGCGCGGACCGGTGGACACCGGCGAGCTCGCGGCCCTGGTCGGCGAGCGGCTGGCCTCCTACAAGCGACCGAGCCGTGTGGTCGTCGTCGACGAGATCCCGCGCCTGCCTTCGGGCAAGGTGCTTCGGCGAGTTTTACGGGAGCGGGCGATGAGCGCCCGCGCGAAGAGCGGAGAATTCTGTGGACGTCCGTCTGACCAGTGAGCAGCAACAGCTGCGTGATGCCGCCGCGGAGGTGGCGGCTGATCTCGGGCCGGGGTCGGTCGCCGACCTCGACGACTCGGGACGCATCGCGCGGCTGGAGAAGGCCGTCGACGCCACCGGTTTCCGCACGCTGCGCTCCGACGGCGCCTCCGCGATCGAGGTCGCGATCGTGGCCGAGGAGTTCGGCCGGGGGCTGGTCGACGTGCCCTACCTCGGGCCGGTGCTGGCCGACGACCTGCAGCGCCGACTGGGCCGGCCGGTGGCGTCCACCGAGGCCGTGCCGCAGACCGTGGATCTGACGAAAAGCCTTGCCGGCGTGGTCGAATCGCCGGCCGAGCTGGCCGACCTCTCCGACGACGATGCGGGCCGGTGGTATGCGCTCGCGTTGGCGTCGACCACTGCCGACATCCTGGGGGCGGCGCGGGGCACCCACGCGCTGGCCACCGAGTACGCCAAGGTGCGCGCGCAGTACGGTGCGACGATCGGTTCCTACCAGGCCGTCGCGCACCTGCTCGCCGAGAGCCTGGCGCTGATCGAGGGATCGATCAGCGTGGCCCGGCATGCCGCGTGGGCGGTCGACGAACTGCCGGTGCGGGAAGCGATCGAGGCTGCCCGGGTCGCGAAGATCTACTGTGCGCGGGCGGCGATGACGGTGTGCGAGACGTCGATCCAGGTACACGGCGGCATCGGCAACACCTGGGAATGCCTGGCGCACGTTTATCTGCGCCGTGTGCTGGCCGCGACCGAGGCCTGGCCTGCGAAGCTGGAGGAGCTGACCATTGGACTTTCGTGATTCCCCCGACGAGGCCGCGTTTCGCGAGCGCCTGAGCGCCTGGCTGGCCGAGCAGAAGGGCAGGTTTCCGACCTCCGGCGACGCGTACTGGGCGAAGGCGGGCGAGTGGCATCAGGCGCTGTTCCAGGCCGGCTTCTTCGGCACATCATGGCCGAAGGCGTACGGCGGCCAGGATCTGCCGCCGGTGTACGACGTGATCGTCGACGAGGAGATCGCCAAGGCCGGCGCCCCGGCGCGGCCCAGCCTCGGCTATCTCGTCGTCGGCCTGAGCCACCATGGCAGCGAGGAACTGCGCCGGCGGTTCCTGCCCGGCATGATCAACGGCACAGAGCGCTGGTGCCAGGGCTTCTCCGAGCCCGGTGCGGGGTCGGACTTGGCGTCACTGACCACGACCGCGGTTCGGGACGGTGACGAGTACGTCATCCACGGGCACAAGATCTGGACCAGCTACTCTGACGTCGCCGACTGGTGCCTGGTGCTTGCGCGCACCGACAAGGACGTGCCGAAACATCGCGGCATCTCGGCGTTCATCGTCAGCATGCACCAGCCCGGAATCGAGCAGCGGCCGCTGAAGATGATCAGCGGCGTCACCAAGGAATTCGGCCAGGTGAGCTTCGACGGCGCCCGGGTGCCCGCCGAGAACATGGTCGGCGCACCCGGCGAGGGCTGGAAGCTGGCGATGACGGTGGTCAGCCACGAGCGCGAGCCGTCGACGCTCGGTTTCTCCGCCCGCTATGGAAAGACGGTGCGGCAGATGGCATCTCGGGTCGACGGTGAACCGAACGAAGAGCTGCTGTGGGCGTGGGTGCAGACCGAGATGCTGCGTCTGCACGTGCGGCGGCGGCTCTCCGAACAGCTGGACGGGATCACCCACGGCCCGCAGGGGTCGCTGGACAAGTTGTTGATGACGTGGACCGAGCAGTCGGTCGGGCATGCGGCGCTGGCGACGGTCGGCACCGCCGACGAGGAACTGTTCGGGGCCTACATGTACAGCCGGGCGCAAAGTGTCATGGGAGGCACATCGCAGATTCAGAAGAACATCATCGCGCAACGCATTCTCGGACTGGGAGCCTCCGGCTGATGAGCGCCGGCGCGAAGAAAGAAGGTAGCTGATGTATTCCATGCCAGACGAAATTAAGGTCGAGGCCGACGGCGCCCTGCGCATCATCACGCTGAACCGACCCGACGACCTCAACGCGGTCAACGACAACCTGCACGTCGGCCTGGCCAAGATCTGGGAGGAACTCAACGAGGACGCCGGTGCGCGTGCGGCCGTCATCACCGGTGCGGGACGGGCGTTTTCGGCCGGCGGCGACTTCAACTACCTCGACGAGTTGCGCAACGACGAAGCCCTGCGTCAGAAGACGATCAAGCACGGTCGTGATCTGGTGATCGGTATGGTGCGCTGCCGCATCCCGGTGATCGCCGCGGTGAACGGGCCGGCCGTCGGGCTGGGCTGCAGCCTGGCGGCGCTGTCCGACGTCGTTTACATCGCCGAGAACGCGTTCTTCGCCGATCCGCACGTGTCGATCGGACTGGTGGCCGCCGACGGTGGCCCGCTGGTGTGGGGTTCACAGATCAGCCTGCTGCAGGCCAAGGAGTTCGCGCTGACCGGTGTGCGGATCAAGGCTCAGCGCGCGGTCGAGCTCGGGTTGGCCAATCACGTGGTGGAGGATCCGCTCGCCGAGGCGATCACGTGCGCAAACAAGATGATCGAGCTGCCGCAGCAGGCGGTCGAGGCGACCAAGCGGCTGATGAACATGCAGTTGGAGAAGTCGGTGATGGCGTCGTTGGATTACGCCAACCTGGCCGAGTACGTGTCGTTCGGCACGACGGACTTCAACAAGATCGTCGACGGCCTGATCGCCAAAAAGTAGGCGCTTCCTGCCGCGAGCGTGCGTGTCTGCGGCCAACACGCCGCACTCCGAACCGATTTCACGCACGCTCGCCGGGCATGGTGCGCACGCTCGCGGGATCGCACGCGCGGATTGCGCAGCCCAACCGAGTGAGTAGCCGAACGAGCGAGTAGGCCAACCGAGCGAGTAGGCCAACCGGCGCGCGGAGTGGGCGAACCAAGCGTGCGGATCGTGCGGTCCGAGCGTGCGCGAAGTTCGTCCAGGACGCGGCGTGTCGGGCGCAGACACGCCCGCTCGCGCGGAGGGGCTGGGGCGGAGACAGGCTCGCTTGCCCGCTCGCGCTACGGGGTGAGCTCTTCGGAGCGCTGGATGGTGCCGGTGATGCCCGAAGCATCCTGTCCGGCAAGAAAAACCGCCGCGTCTGCCATGGCCTCGGGCGGTTCGACCATCTCGGGCGGGATTCGCATTCCCGCCCCGCCGGCCTGCCAGCCTTCGGTGAGCACTACCCGCGACGGGCTCAGGCAGTTCACTGCGATGTTGTCCGGTTTCAGATCGGCCGCCAGGCCGAGGTACAGCCGTTCGACCGCGGCTTTGGACACCCAGTAGGCGTTCGCGCCGTGATCGGTCATGGCGACCCCGGTGGTCGTCACGGCGATGAGCGAACCACCGCCGCGCGCCCTGATGTGGGGGATGACCGCCTTGGTGACCAGGAAGACGCCGGTGGTGTTGACGTCGAGGCACAGCTGCCACCGTTTCAGCGGGGTGGTTTCGATGGGCCCGAGCCAGAGCACGCCGGCATTGGCGATCAGGATGTCGATGCCCCCGAACTCGGCGACCGTCGCGGTGATCGCGGCGTTGACGGACTCCCCGTCGGTCACGTCGCACGGTACCGGCAGCGCCCGCCCGCCGTCGTCCGAAATCCGCTGTGCGACAGACCCGATTGTTCCCGGCAGCTTTCCCTCCTGCTCCGAGCGGGCGGCCACTGCCACCGACGCACCCGCCCGCGCCAGCGCGGCGGCCACGGTGGCGCCGATGCCGCGGCTCGCGCCCGCGACGAACGCGACCTTTCCCTGCAGCGTCACCCGTCGGTCACTTCCCGCGTCATTTCGGGGGGAACCGCAGTGCCCCGTCCAGCCGGATCACCTCACCGTTGAGGTAGTCGTTCTCGACGATGCTCTGCGCCAGCTGCGCGTATTCGGTGGACCGGCCCATACGCTTCGGGAACGGCACCTGCGGTCCCCAGTACTGCTCGAGCTGATCGGCCGCGTTGCCGTAGGCCGGGGTGTTGATGGTTCCGGGGGCGATCGTCACCACGCGAATCCCCAACGGGGACAGGTCGCGAGCAGCGACCAGCGTCATCCCGATCACCCCGCCCTTGGCCGCCGAATACGGCAGCTGTCCGATCTGTCCCTCGTAGCCTGCCACCGAGGCGGTGTTGATGATGACACCCCGTCCACCCTCGTCGAGCGGTTCGGTCTTGGCGATCGCCGCCGCCGAGAGCCGCATGATGTTGAACACGGCGGTGAGGTAGAACTTGATGGTCGTCTCGAAAGCGTCCAAGCACAGCGGGGATCCGTCTTTGCCGACGAGCCGTCCGCCGCCCGCGGGTCCACCGTGGGTGTCCACCGAAATGCGCAGCGGGCCGAGAGCTTCAGCTTCGGCGATCGCGGCAAGCACCGACTCCTCGGAGGTCGCGTCGGTGCGCACGTAACGCACGCCGAGCTCGGACTCCAGCTGTTTGCCCTTGTCGTCGGCCAGGTCGGCGACGACCACCTTCGCGCCCGCTCCGTGCAGGCGCCGCACCGTCGCCTCACCGAGGCCACCGGCCCCTCCGACGACCAGTGCCGAGTTCCCCGCGATGTCCATGCGTATCCTCTCTGAAACTATCGCTCTCAGCCTAGGAGAATAGCATTCTCGGAAGCGGAACGGTCCCTCGCGCAGCGAGAAACCGCCTGCGTAAGGTGTCTGGAGTGACGATCGACGACCTCATCGCCGCGGCGCGCGGGGGTTCAGCGCGCGCCACCGGCCGGCTGCTCAGCTACGTGGAGAGCCCGCGCCGGGATGACGTGCTCGCCGCACTCGGGGAGGTTCGCCCGGCCCGTGTCGTCGGCATCACCGGTCCACCGGGCGCGGGCAAGTCCACCACCGTCGGCGCGCTCGTCGGTGCCTATCGGGCCGACGGTAGGCGAGTGGCGGTGCTGGCCGTCGATCCGTCCTCGCCGTACAGCGGCGGCGCCCTGCTGGGTGATCGCATCCGGATGGCGGCCCACATCAACGATCCCGACGTGCTGATCCGATCGGTGGCCACCCGGGGGCACCTCGGGGGTCTGGCCGCCGCGGTGCCCGCGGCGATCACGCTCGTGTCAGCACTGCACTTCGATGTCGTCATTCTGGAGACCGTCGGCGTCGGACAGTCCGAGATCGAGATCGCCGCGGTGGCCGATCCCACCGTGGTGGTCCTCAACCCGGGAGCCGGGGACGCCGTGCAGGCCGCTAAGGCAGGCCTGCTGGAGGTTGCCGACATCGTCGCGGTGAACAAGGCCGACCGTGAGGGCGCCGACCAGACGGTACGGGACCTGCGGGCCGAAACCGACGTGCCGATCCTTAAACTCATCGCGGCCCAGGGCCGTGGGATCGACGAGCTGCTCGAGGTGATCGAAACCCACCACCGCACCGACAATCCGGGTCGGCGATCGGCCAGGGCGCGTGCCCAGATCCTCTCGCTGGCGCAGAGCCTGCTTCGTCAGCACGAGGGACTGGGCTCACTCGCTGACGCGGTGGCCGAGGGTCGCACCGACCCGTACACGGCGGCAGCGCAACTCATCGTCACCGACACCATGCGCTGAGCTATTCCGGGAGCTCGATCAGCCGCTTGGTGTAGCGCAGGAGTTCGCGGCGCAGTGTCGACGTTCGACTGCCTCGTCGATGACCTGGGTGAGTAACAGTTCGCGGGCGCGGATCGCGGACTGCTCGGCCTCGGCGGCCTCCAGCGCCGGCTCCAGCCGGGCGAGTGCGGCGTCGAGCACCCGGATCTGCGCGGCGGTGCGCGCGATCGCGCTGAATCTGATGCCGGTGCCCGTCACCCCGCCAGGGTAGTCGAGAGCCGATGCGCGGTGTGGCGCTGTCAGGACACCGACGTGCCGGTGGCGGCGGTGTATCCGGTGCGATAGCCGAACACCATGGCGGGGCCGATGGTGCCGCCCGCACCGCCGTAGGCCTTTCCGGTGGCGCCGGCCATCGCGTTGCCTGCGGCGTAGAGCCCGGTGATGGCGGTGCCGTTGACGTGCAGCACCCGCCCGTCGCGGTCGGTGCGGGGCCCGCCCTTGGTGCCCATCGCGCCCACGGAGACCGGGACCGCGTAATACGGCGCCGTGTCGATCGGACCCAGCGTCTGGCCTGCCGTGGTGGCTGCCGAGGTGTCGCCCCAGTAACCGTCGTAAGCGCTTGCGCCGCGGTTGAACTCAGGATCGTGCTCGGCGGCGACGTTGGTGTTCCAGGCGGTGAGCGTGGCGGCCAGGCCGTCGGGGTCGATGCCGGTCTTCTCGCCGAGCTCCTCGAGATCGGCCGACTGGCAGAACCAGTCGGGGACCGGTCCGTCGGGGTCCACACCGAGGAAGCCGTAGTGCTTGAGATGGATGGAGTCGAAGACGATCCAGGCCGGATCGTTGGCATACCCGAGCTTCGGATCGAGAAAGTGGAACGGCCCGGCCATCGAGTTGTATTCGCCCGCCTCGTTGAGGAAGCGCCTGCCCGCCCGGTTGACGATGATGCTGCGTGGTCGGGTGCGCTCCAACCTGACGCTGCGGCTGCGCGGATGCCCCTCGAAGGTGTCGCCGGGGATCTGCACGATCGGAACCCACCACGCTTCGCCCATGTTCGCCAGGTCGGCGCCGTGCGCCATCGCCATCCGTAGTCCGTCGCCGGTGTTGTGGGGCGGCGAGACCGCGCCCCGCATCGGGCCCCGCAGATACGCCTCGACCAGGCGGCGGTCCCACTCGAATCCACCGGTGCCCAGGATCACGCCGCGACGGGCGTGCACGCGGAACTCGCTGTGGCCCTGTTGGACTCGGACTCCGGTGATCCCCAGCGGGTCTGCGATCAGCTCCACGGCGCGTGCCTCGGTGTGTGGTGTGACGCCGCGGTCGAGCAGGCCGCGCAGCAGGCCGGCGATCAAGGCGGTGCCGGCGACGCAGTAGTCGCCCGACTCGCTGTCGACGGATGCGTGGATGCGCGCGCGGGTCTCGGCGTCGATGCCGACGTTGCTGAAGTCCGCCGGAAAGGACGTGATCCGCGTGCTCCACTCACCGAGCCGGGACAGGTCGAACGGTTTGGCGTTCAGCGAGCGACCGCCACCGGGTTTGCCGCCCGGCAGCTCGGGCTTGTAATCGGGGAAGCCGGTGGCCACCTCGAAGACGAGATCGCTGTGGGACTCCACGAAGTCGAGCATCGGCGCGCCTGTGCGGACGAACGTCTCGACCAGTTCTTCGTCCATGTATCCCAGCGACTGGGCGCGCAGGTACGCCATCGCGTCCTCGACGGTCAGCTCGCCCTCTTCGGACCTGTGGTGCGCCGGGATCCACACGATTCCACCGGACACCGCGGTGGTTCCGCCGACGGTGGCCGCCTTTTCGTAGACCTCGACGGTGGCGCCGTTGACGACGGCGGTGAGCGCGGCGGTCAGTCCCGCGCCGCCGCTGCCCAGTACGACGACGTCGATCTCATGGTCCCAGTCGGTCATCGCTGTCTCCTTCCGATGGTTGCTGCCCGGTCCGGCTCAGCTGAGGACGGCCGACAGATCGTGGGCCGCTTGGATGACCGATTCGCGGCCGTCGAGAACGACGTCCTCGCGGTGCGAAATCAGGTTGATGCACGTGGGCGGCGCCGGGGATCTACGTCGTACCGGCACGGCCAGTCCGTAGGTGTTGGGCTCGATCTCACCGTGGGTGATCACCCAGCCCTGCTGGCGCGTCTGCTGTACCAGGTCACGCTCGCCGGGGCGCGGCGGCATGCTGGACAGCAGCGCGATCCCCGCAGCGCCGCGGTCGAGCGGATAGCGGCTCCCCTCGTGAAATGACAACTGGTAGTAGACGTTTGTCGGCACCATGACCGCGACGGCGACCTGCTGGTCGCCTTCGGCGACGAGCAGCGACACCGTGGTGGCGAGTTCGTCGGCCAGCGCGCGCAGGGTGGGCACGCACAATTGCCGGACGTTGTTGTCGAACGACGCGCCGAGCACGGCGAGCGCGGCCGCCGAGCGGTAGCGGCCGTCTTCTCCTTTGGCGACGAACCGGTACTGCGCGAGGGTGCTGAGCAGCCGGTAGGCGATGGTCCGGTGCACGCCGATGTCGTCGGCGACCTGCGCGACGGTCAGCCCGGTCGGTGAGCTCGCCACCAGTTGGAGTGCGTTGAGCCCACGCGCCAGCGTCTGGGAGCCGGGCGCGCTCGGGCCCGCAGTGGCGGTCCCGCGTGCACCCGCGTCAGGCGGGTGATCACCGGCCGGTCGATTCATGCGGACCTTCCTTGACAGATCTCTGTCGTGAGAGTGATGCTCTAACTATAGTGCACATGTATGTGCGATAAATGAGCAGAGTGCTTACAAAATACGAGAATTCGATTCTCGCCGTCAAGGTCTCGGGCAGGGACTCCACGGAAGGAGTGCAGGGGTGGCGGAGTTCGAGAGCGTATGGAGCGACCTGCAGGGCGTCCCGTTCTCTCAGGGGTACCTCGACGCCGGCGGTGTCCGCACCCGTTACCTGCACGCCGGTGATCCGGGCAAGCCCGTGCTGGTATTCCTGCACGGTTCCGGCGGTCATGCCGAGGCCTACGTCCGCAACTTAGGGGCGCACGCCGAGCATTTTTCGACGTGGTCGATCGACATGCTCGGCCACGGCTACACCGACAAGCCCGGCCATCCGCTTGAAATCCCGCACTACGTCGAGCATCTCGCCGCATTTCTGGATGCGATCGGCGCGCAGCGCGCGCACATCAGCGGCGAGTCGCTGGGAGGCTGGGTGGCCGCACGCTTCGCCGCGGACCGGCCGGATCGGGTGGATCGTCTGGTGCTCAACACCGCAGGTGGCTCGCAGGCCGATCCCGAGGTGATGAAGCGGATCTTCACGTTGTCGATGGCCGCGGCGGAGGACCCGACCTGGGAGACGGTTCAGGCGCGGATCAAATGGCTGATGGCCGACAAGAGCAAGGACTACGACGACATCGTGGCCAGCCGGCAGCGGGTGTACCGCCAGCCGGGGTTCGTCAACGCGATGCGTGACATCATGGCGTTGCAGGATCCGGAGATCCGGGCGCGAAATTTGCTCGGCCCCAACGAGTACGGCGCGATCACTGCTCCCACGCTGGTGGTCTGGACCAGTGACGACCCGACCGCCGACGTCGAGGAGGGCCGGCGTATCGCGTCGATGATCCCCGGCGCCCGCTTCGAGGTGATGCCGGGCTGTGGTCACTGGCCGCAGTACGAGGATCCCAAGACCTTCGACCGGTTGCACCTGGACTTCCTGCAGGGTCGGGCGATGAGCGGGGTCCGGTGACAGCCCCGGACGTCGACGTCGACGTGGTCATCGTCGGGGCCGGCCCCTCCGGTCTGACCCTGGCGAATATTCTTGGCCTTCACGGTGTTCGGACGCTTGTCGTCGATGAACGCGACACCCTCATCGACTATCCCCGCGGTGTCGGTCTCGACGACGAGGCGCTGCGCACGTTCCAGTCGATCGGTCTGGTCGATCAGGTGCTACCGCATACCGTGCCAAACCAGATCTTGCGGTTCTTCGATGCCGACCGGAAGCTGCTGGCCGAGATGGCGCCCCCGGATGCCCGATTCGGCTGGCCCAAACGCAACGGGTTCGTCCAGCCGATGGTCGACGCCGAGTTGTTCGAGGGCCTTGAGCGGTTCGATCATGTCGAGGTCCGCTTCGGACATCGCATGCAGACCTGCTCCGAGGCGAACGACGGCATGACCGTCGGCTTCGCTGGTGGCCAGGCGTCCGTGTGTGCCCGATACGTGGTGGGGTGCGACGGCGGCCGCAGCGCCACCCGCCGCTTGATGGGTGTGTCCTTCGACGGCACGACGTCGTCGACCCGCTGGCTCGTGGTAGATGTGGCCAACGACCCGCTCGGCCATCCGAACAGCGAGGTCGGCGCTGATCCGGCCCGTCCCTACGTGTCCATCTCGATCGCACACGGCATCCGGCGCTTCGAGTTCATGATCCATCCGCACGAAACCGACGAACAGGCCGACGACCCGGAGTTCGTCCGGCGCATGCTCGGTCAGCGTGTCCCGTATCCGGAACGGGTCGACATGATCCGGCACCGGGTCTACACCCACCATTCCCGGATCGCCGGGTCGTTCCGCAAGGGTCGGTTGCTGCTGGCCGGCGACGCCGCCCACCTGATGCCGGTGTGGCAGGGCCAGGGATACAACAGCGGGATCCGCGACGCGGCGAACCTGGGATGGAAGCTGGCCGCGGTCATCCGCGGGCAGGCCCGCGACGCGCTGCTCGACACCTACGACGTCGAGCGTCGCAAGCACGCGCGCGCGATGATCGACCTGTCGACGATGGTCGGCCGGGTCATCTCCCCGACCAACCGCCGGGTGGCAGCGCTGCGTGACAAGGTGATCCACGCCGCGTCGGTGGTACCCACCCTGAAGCGCTACATCCTGGAGATGCGGTTCAAGCCGATGCCGCGCTACCTGCAGGGCGCGGTCTACCACGACGCACAGCCGTCGCCGAACTCGCCGACCGGCACCTTGTTCATCCAGCCACGCGTGGACACCCGCGACGCTCAGAACCTGCTTCTCGACGATGTGCTCGGTTCCGGTTTCGCGGTGTTGTGCTGGAGTAACAACCTACCTGCCGTGCTCGGGGACGAGGTGTTCGACAGTTGGAAAGCCCTGGGCGCGAGGTTCGTCGAGGCGCGACCGATGACCCAGCTGCGCTGGCCCGGCCACGACGACGCCGATGTCGTGGTCGTGGGCGACCGCGGGGGAGCACTGAAGAAGTGGTTCGACGTGTCGACCGACTCGGTGCTGTTCCTGCGGCCGGACCGCTGCATCGCGGCCGCGTGCATTGCGCAGCGTGCGCCGGAGGTGTCGGCGGAGCTGTTCCGCGCGCTGCATCTGAACGTTCCACCGTCCCGGGAAGGAGGGTCCGGTTCTCATGGCGAAAACACAGATGGCCGTGTGCTGCATGTCGCACAGTCCGCTGCTGAACCTTCCGGGACTGTCACAGGAACTCCTTGACGACATCGAGGGCGCCATCGGCGCCGCACGCGATTTCGTCGCCGACTTCGACCCGGAGCTCGTCGTCACGTTCTCGCCCGATCACTACAACGGGTTCTTCTACCGCGCGATGCCGCCGTTCTGTATCGGCACCGCGGCCGCGGGCGTCGGCGACTACGGCACCTACCAAGGTCCGTTGAACGTGCCGGCCGATCTGGCCACCGACTGTGCCCAGGCGGTGCTGGACGCTGACGTCGACGTCGCGATCTCGGCGGCGATGGACGTCGACCACGGCACAGTGCAACCGCTGCAGAAGCTGTTCGGCGACGCCACCGCCAAACCCGTCATCCCGGTGTTCGTCAACTCCGTGGCGACCCCGCTGGGACCGATGCGCCGAGTCCGTGCGCTCGGGGCCGCCGTGGGCGCGCATCTCGCCGGCCTCGGCAAGCGGGTGCTGGTCATCGGATCGGGCGGACTGTCGCACGACCCTCCCGTCCCGACGCTGGCGACCGCGCCGCCGGCGGCGCTGGACCGCATCGTCAGAGGCGTGCCGATGACCACCGAGCAGCGGCTGGCCCGCCAGTCGGCGGTGATCGAGGCAGCCCGCGAATTCGCGGCCGGCCACGGGGCGCTCGCTCCGCTGAACCCGGACTGGGATACGGCGTTCCTGGACCTGCTCGACACCGGCCGGCTCGCCGAGGTGGACGGCTGGGACAACGGCTGGATCGCCGAGCAGGCGGGTAACTCTGCTCACGAGGTCAGAACCTGGGTGGCCGCCTTTTCAGCGTTGGCCGCGCAGGGCAGATACGGTACCGGCGACCGGTTCTACCGTGCCGCACCGGAACTCATCGCCGGTTTCGCGATTCGAACGGCGGTGTCCACAAAATGAGTTCTGCTGCGGGCCAAGGATTCGACCAAGCCACCGATGTCCTGGTGATCGGGTCCGGTGGCGGCGGGATGACCGCCGCGCTGGCCGCGAAGTCAGCCGGCCTGGACACCCTGGTGGTGGAGAAGTCGCCGCGGTTCGGCGGCTCCACCGCGTTGTCGGGCGGCGGCATTTGGGTGCCGGGGGCGCCGTCGCAGCGCCGCGAGGGCTACGTGCCGGACCCTGATCAGGTGTTCACCTACCTCAAGGAGATCACCGGCGGTCTGGTCAGCGACGCCCGGCTGCGCACCTATGTGAACGCCGCGCCCGAGATGATGGACTTCCTCGAAAAGCTCAGCCCCTGGCTGGAGTTCGTGTGGAAGCCCGGATACGCCGACTACTATCCCGAGCTTCCCGGCGGGTCAGCGCTGGGCAGCACCATCAACGTGCCCGAGCTTGACCTGCGCGTGCTCGGCGACGAGGAACATAACCTGCTCGCCCCGTTGGCGCTGGCGCCCAAGGGAATCTGGTTCGCGCCCAAGGACCTGCGGCTGTTCTATCAGGTCCGGCAGAACTGGCGCGGTAAGGCCGTGCTGCTGAAGTTGATCTGGCGGATGTTCCGGGCCCGAGCCTTCGGGGAACGTATGGCGGCCATCGGTCAGTCCCTGTCGGCGCGGCTGCGGCTCGCGATGAAACAGCAGGACATCCCGCTATGGCTGAACGCGCCGATGACCGAGCTGATCACCGACACCGACGGCCCGGATGCGCGGGTGATCGGCGCAGTCATCGAGAAAGACGGCCGTGTGCTGCGGGTGCAGGCCCGGCGGGGGGTGATCCTGGCCAGCGGCGGCTTCGACCACGACATGGGTTGGCGGCGGCAACATCTGCCCGAGCTGAACCGGGTCGCTGAACTCGCCGGACCCGGCAAGGACTGGAGCTTCGGCAATCCCGCCGCGACCGGTGACGGTATCCGGGCCGGCGAGAAGCTCGGCGCGGCAACCGATCTGCTTGACGAAGCGTGGTGGTTCCCGGCGATCTGCTGGCCGGACGGACGGTTGCAGTTCATGCTCAACGAACGGATGATGCCATCCCAGTTCGTGGTCAACGGCGCGGGCGAGCGGTTCATCAACGAAGCCGCGCCCTACATGGACTTCGCCCACGCGATGATCGACGGTGAGCGCTCCGGTGTCACGCACATCCCGTGCTGGCTGATCACCGACATCCGGTCGTTCCACCGGTACGTCGTCGCCGGGCACCTGCCGATTCCCAAGGTGCCGTTCGCTCCCGTCCCGACTGGCCGGAAGGTGCCGGCCGCCTGGCTGGAGTCCGGCATCGTCAAGACGGGGTCCACCTGGGAGGAACTCGCCGGCCGGATCGGGGTCCCGCCGGCGCAACTGCGCCGGACCGCCGAACGGTTCAACGAGTTGGCCGCCCAAGGCCACGACGACGATTTCAACCGCGGGGACAGCGCCTACGACAACTATTACGGCGACCCGACGCTGCCCAACCCGAATCTGCACCCGCTCGGCAAGCCGCCGTACTACGCGTTCCAGATCATCCTCGGCGACCTCGGCACCTCGGGTGGGCTGCGCACCGACGAGCACGCCCGCGTGCTGCGCGGCGACGACACGGTGATCGAGGGGCTCTATGCGGTCGGCAATGCGTCGGCGGCGGTGATGGGCCGCAGTTACGCCGGTGCCGGCGCGACGATCGGGCCCGCCATGACGTTCGGCTACGTCGCGGCGCGCCACATCGCGGAGTCGGCGACCACCGACCAGGAACCACTGTCCATCCAAAGCCCCGAAAGCCCCGAATCTTCTAGGAGGTAAACAGCAGTGAAGATTTCCTTGTTCTACGAGTTCCCGTTGCCCCGGCCGTGGTCTGACGACGACGAGCACCAGCTCATCCAGCACGGTCTCGACGAGGTGGAGCTCGCCGACAAGGCCGGCTTCTCCACGGTGTGGCTCACCGAGCACCACTTCCTGGAGGAGTACTGCCACTCCACCGCGCCGGAGATGTTCCTGGCCGCGGCGAGCCAGCGCACCAAGAACATCCGACTCGGCTTCGGCGTCATGCACCTGCCGCCGCCCATCAACCATCCGGCCCGCATCGCCGAACGGGTGGCCACGCTCGACCACCTGTCCAACGGCCGGGTGGAGTTCGGCACCGGTGAGGGGTCGTCGGTCGCCGAGCTCGGCGGCTTCAACATCGACCCGGCCGACAAGCGCACGATGTGGGAAGAGGCACTTGAGGTCTCGATCCGGTGTATGACCGAGGCGCCGTTCACCGGCTTCAAGGGCGAGCACGTCGAAATGCCGGCTCGCAACGTGATCCCGAAGCCGCTGCAGCAGCCGCACCCGCCCGTCTGGGTGGCGTGCACACGGCCGTCGTCGGTGCAGATGGCCGCCCAGAAAGCCATCGGTGCACTGAGTTTCGCCTACACCGGACCCGAGGCGCTCAAAGACCGGGTGGACGGCTACTACAAGGAGTTCGAGGAGAAGGGCACGCCGATCACCCCGGCGATCAATCCCAACCTGCTCGCGATCGGCGGCGACCTGTCGATGATGGTGGCCAAGACCGACGAGGAGGCGCTCAAGCGGCTCGGCATCGGCGGCGGGTTCTTCTCGTTCGGGATCATGCACTACTACCTGACGGGCATGCACACCCCTGGGCGCACCGGGGTGTGGGAGCTCTACGAAAAGGCGGTCAAGGACGATCCCACGCTGGCCTACGGGCCGGGCCGCGGCGCGATCGGATCACCCGACACCGTCCGCGAATTCCTGCGTGGTTACGAGGCCAGCGGCGTCGACGAGATCATCCTGCTGCTCAACCCGCGCAGCCACGAGGGCACGATGGAGTCCATCGAGATCATGGGCAAAGAGATCCTGCCCGAGTTCATCGAGCGCGACGCGAAAGCGGTGCAGGACAAAGCCAAGCGTTTGGCGCCGGTGATCGAGAAGGTCGAGGCGCGCCGGCAGCACTGGGACGCACCGCTGTTCGACGAAACCTACGCGTTCGGCGGTCTGCCCACCGGCCGCGGCGGCAAGTTCACCGCCGGGGAGATTCCCGAGGCGATGGCCGAGATCAACGAGGGCCGCGTCAAGGCTGCACAGGCCGAGAAGGACGCCAAGGCCGCGAAGGAAGCTGCGAGCTGATCGTGACCCCGCTTGACGAGCTGGTGCGCTTCGACGGCAGGCACGCGGTAGTAACCGGATGCGCCTCCGGGATCGGAGCACAGGTGGCGCATCAGCTCGCTTCGCTCGGCGCGCGGGTCACCGGCCTGGACCTGCGTGCGCCGGAAAACCGGTCTGCCCTGGGGGACTTCATCCCGGTCGATCTGGCCGACCCGGACTCCGTCGACGCCGCCACGGCGGCGGTGGGTGACGGCGTCGACGCGGTGTTCAACGTCGCCGGGGTGTCGTCGGGGATCGGGGATCCGCTGCTGGTGATGCGGATCAACTTTCTCGGTATGCGCCAGTTCACCGAAGCGCTGGTGGATCGGATGCCGGCCGGGGCGTCGATCACCAACGTGTCCTCGCTGGCCGCTTCTGGCTACCTCGACCACGCCGCCACCACCGCGGGTCTTCTCGCCACCACATCGGTGGAAGACGGCCTGCGGTGGTGCGCCGAGCATCCCGACGCGCTCGCCGACGGCGGGTACCGCCAATCCAAGGAGGCGATCATCCTCTACGGGATGCAGCGGGCCGTCGATCTCGGCGTCCGCGGCATCAGGATCAACTGCACCGCACCGGGGGTCACCGAAACCCCGATACTGGATCAATTGCGATCGGCCTACGGTCAGCAATACCTCGATTCGTTCACCGCCCCGCTGGGGCGGGTGTCGACGCCCGAGGAGCAGGCGGCGACACTGGTGTTCCTCGGCAGCCGGGCCGCCGGTTACCTCACCGGACAGGTGGTGTGGACCGACGGCGGCATCCTCGCCCAGCGCATCACCGCCCAGATGACCGATCCGCAGTCCGCACAAGGGAGTTCCCGATGACCGGCACCATGAGCGACTTCCGCAGGATGGCCGACGAGGTCCGCAACTGGGGACGGTGGGGCGACGACGACGAACTCGGTACCCTCAACTTCATCACTGCCGAGAAGGTCGCCGAAGCCGCAGGCCTGGTCACGCAGGGCAAGGTGATCTCCCTCGGTGGCGACTTCAGCTCCGGGGGACCTCAGGGCGCGTTCAAGTTCCGACAGAACCCCGTTCACGTGATGACCGTCGACGGGGGTGACGCCTCCACGCTCGTCGAGTACGGGCCGCAATGGCTGCGCAACGCGGTGGCCGCCGACATGAGCGCGTTCTTCGCCGACAACCCGTTCCGGTTCAACGACGACATCATCGTGATGCCGCTGCAGGCCGCCACGCAGTGGGACGCGATGTCACACGTGTACTACGAGGACAAGCTCTACAACGGATTTCCGGCTGACTCGGTGACCAGCTTCGGCGCCTTCCACCTCGGGATCGAGAAAGTCGACAGGAAGGGCATCGCCTCCCGCGGGGTACTCCTCGACGTCGTCGCGCATCGCGGCGCGGACACGTTCTGCGAGCCAGGGACCCCGATTACCCCCGACGAACTCGACGAGATCGTCGCCCGCCAGCAGGTCGAGATCCGCTCTGGCGACATCGTGGTGGTGCACACCGGGTGGTGGACGCGCTTCCTCCAGACCGGGGATGGTGGGGAAGCCGGCTCGGGACTGCACTGGACCTGCGCGGCCTGGCTGCACGAACGCGAGGTGGCAGCTGTGGCCGCCGACAATTTGATGGTCGAGGACCCCGACCCCGCCAACGGCGTGACGGGAACGTTCCTGCCGATGCACATGCTGTGCCTGCGCGACATGGGCCTCATGCTCGGCGAGTACTGGGACCTCGGTCCGATCGCCGCCGACTGCGCCGCCGACGGCAGCTACGAATTCCAGCTCGTCGCACCGCCACTGAAGGTGGTCGGCGCCGTCGGGGCACCTGTCAGTCCGATCGCGATCAAGTGAGTGGGGAAGTGACCAGTATCAATCAACCGTTCATCGTGGGTCTCGGCGGCACACTGCGGGCCAACTCGTCGACCGAACGGGCTCTGCGCTACTGCCTGACGTCGGTGGAGCAGCAGGGTGGACGCACCCGGCTGTTCAGTGCGGAGGACCTCGACCTGCCGATGTACGCTCCGCACGAGCTGGAGCGCACACCCAAAGCCCTCGAACTGGTCAAGACCCTTCGGGACGCCGACGCCGTAGTGGTGGGCTCGCCCGGATACCACGGGGCGATCTCCGGGCTGGTCAAGAACGCTCTCGACTACATCGAGGATCTGCGGGAGGACCCCCGCGTCTACCTCGACAACACCCCGTGGGGCTGCATCAGTTGCGCCTACGGGTGGCAGGCCGCGGTGGGCACGCTCACCCAGCTGCGCAGCATCGGGCACGCGCTGCGGGCATGGCCGACCCCGCTGGGTGTGGCGATCAACTCCGCCGACCCGATCTGGGATCCGTCGGGCGAGCTCGCCGACACCGAGCAGGGCAGGGCCGTGGCCAATCAGCTCGAGCTGCTGGCGAGCCAGGTGCTGGCGTTCGCGCAGACCAGCCGGACATTGGTCACCTAGCACCATGGCGTTCCGATCGAAGACTGTTCTCATCGACGGCCTGCGCACAAGTTACCTCGAAGCGGGACAAGGGGATCCGGTCGTCCTGCTGCACGGCGGGGAATTCGGCGCCTGCGCGGCCGTCGGCTGGGAGCACACCATCGACGCGCTGGCCGGGCGGTACCGGGTGCTGGCCCCGGACATGCTCGGCTTCGGAGACTCCGCCAAGGTCGTCGACTTCACCGACGGCCGGGGCATGCGCATCCGGCACATCGCGCGCTTCTGCGACGTGATGGGTGTGCAGGCCGCCCACTTCGTCGGCAATTCGATGGGCGCGATCAACCTGCTCGTCGACGCCACCTCGGACGCACCGGTGCTGCCGGCGCGCAGTCTGGTCGCGATCTGCGGTGGTGGCGAGATCCAGCGCAACGAGCACGTCAGCGCGCTCTACGACTACGACGCCTCCGTCGAGGGCATGCGCCGCATCGTGACCGCGTTGTTCGCCGATCCTGCCTACCCCGCCGACGAGGCATACGTGCGGCGCCGCTACGAATCGAGCATCGCCCCCGGCGCGTGGGAGTCATTGGCCGCGGCGCGGTTCCGCCGCCCGGGCCTGGAACCTCCGCCGGCCCCGAGCAGTGCGCGCGCCTACGGCCGCATCGCCGTACCGGCCCTGGTGATCGAAGGGGGCGACGACAAACTGCTGCCCCGGGGTTGGGCGGCCGAGATCGCCGGGCAGATTACCGAGGGGCGCTCGGCCGTCGTCGACGGCGCCGGACACTGCCCGCAGATCGAGCGGCCCGCCGCTGTCAACCAGCTGTTGCTGGACTTCTTGGAGGAGCACAGATGAACGAACTCGTGGGCAAGGTCGCCGTGGTCACCGGCGGCGCATCGGGGATCGGCCGGGGCATCGCCGAACGGTTCGCCGCCGAAGGGGCCGGCGTGGTGATCGCCGACGTCCGCGACGATCTCGGGGAACAGCTTGCCGCCGAGCTGAATTCACGCGGTGCCAAGACCGTGTACCGGCATACCGATGTCGGCGATCAGACCCAGGTCGGCGAGCTCGTGGCAGCGGCGGTCGAGACCTTCGGCGGGCTGAACGTGATGGTGAACAACGCGGGAATCTCCAGTCCGCTGCGCAAAGGCCTGTTCCACGAGGACTTCGAGGAGTTCGACCGGGTCATGCGGGTGAACCTGCTCGGCGTCATGGCCGGCACCCGGGACGCCGCGCGGCACATGGCCGACCGAGGCGGCGGATCCATCGTCAACCTCGGCTCGATCGGCGGTATCCAGGCCGGTGGCGGCGTCTCGACCTACCGCGCCTCCAAGGCGGCGATCATCCACTTCACCAAATGCGCCGCGATCGAGCTCGCGCATTACGAGGTGCGGGTGAACTGCCTGGCGCCCGGCAACATACCGACGCCGATTCTCGCCTCGTCGGCCACTGACGAGGACCGGGAACGGCTGGAACGCTTCGAGGCCAGAATCCGGCAGCAGATGCGAGACGACCGCCCGCTCAAGCGGGAGGGCAGCGCCGAGGACGTCGCCGAGGCCGCACTGTACCTGGCCACGGACCGGTCTCGGTACGTCACCGGCACCGTGTTGCCGGTCGACGGCGGCACCGTCGCGGGCAAGGTGATCGTCCGCAAGCCGGCAACCGGGCAGACCGCAGGGTGATTGCTTTAAATCAGTCGCTTGACTTAGCAGGTGTGACCGGGTTCACTGAGAGCGTGACGACTGCGAGGACCGTGCGGGCCGACCGTGCAAGCAGCACCCAAGAGGCGATCCTGAAGGCGGCCGAGCGGCTCTACGCCGAACACGGGGTGTTCGCGGTGTCCAACCGGCAGGTCAGCGAAGCCGCCGGCCAGGGCAACAACGCCGCAGTCGGCTACCACTTCGGCACCAAGGCGGACCTGGTGCGTGCCATCGAGCACAAGCACCGGGGCCCGATCGAGGAGCTGCGTGAGCGCCGGGTCGCCGAGATCGGGGATTCGACCGACATGCGCGACTGGGTGGCCGCGCTTGTCTGCCCGTTGACGGATCACCTTGCCGAACTGGGCAATCCGACCTGGTACGCCCGGTTCGCCGCGCAGGTGATGACCGACCCGGCATACCACAACATGATCGTCAAGGACGCGCTGTCGTCACCGTCGCTGGTCCGGGTACTCGACGGGATCAACGGCTGTCTGCCCGATCTGCCCGTCGACGTCCGAGTGGAACGAAACATCATGGGCCGCAACCTATTGATGCACAGCTGTGCCGACCGTGAGCGGCTCCTCGCGCAGGGGTCGCCCGTCGCGCGGCCCACCTGGCAGGCCGCGGCCACCGGGCTGATCGACGCGATCATCGGGCTGTGGCACGCCCCGGTCACGGAGCTGTCTTGACATGAGGGTCACGGTCGACCAGGACAGGTGCGTCTCGTCGGGCCAGTGTGTGCTCAATGCCGGTGTCGTGTTCGACCAACGCGACGACGACGGCGTGGTCGAACTGCTGATCCCCGAGCCCGGACCCGAGCACGCCGAGGAGACCCGAAAGGCCGCGGCCGCATGCCCCGCCCTGGCCATCCACATCGAGGAGTGAAATGACAGAGACGCTTGCGCAGGAAGCGGTGGCGGTGCCGGAGTATCCGATGGAGCGCGCCGCGGGCTGCCCGTTCGCGCCGCCGCCGCAGATGCTCGAGATGAACAAGGCCAAACCGCTGTCCCGCGTGCGGATCTGGAACGGCGCCACGCCGTGGCTGATCACCGGCCATGAGGTGGCGCGCACGCTGTTCGCCGACTCCAGGGTCAGCGTGGACGACAGGCGGGAGGGCTTCCCGCACTGGAACGAGCACATGTTGTCCACGGTGTACAAGCGGCCGCGCTCGGTGTTCACCTCGGATGCCGAGGAGCACACCCGGTTCCGCCGGATGCTGTCCAAGCCGTTCACTTTCCGGCGGGTCGAGGCGCTGCGCCCGGTGATTCAGGACGTCACCAACGAATGCATCGACGAGATCCTGGCCGGCCCGCAGCCGGCCGACATGGTCGCCAAGCTCGCGCTCCCGGTGCCCACCCGGGTCATCAGCGACATGCTCGGCGTGCCCTACGAGGACCACGAGTTCTTTCAGGAGCACGCCAATGCCGGGCTCGCCCGCTACGCGGCCGCGGACGCCATGCAGAAGGGTGCGATGAGCCTGCACCAGTACCTGATCAACCTCGTTGAGGAGAAGCAGGCCAACCCCGCCGAGGACGCGGTCTCCGACCTCGCCGAGCGCGTCACCGCCGGCGAGATCAGCGTCAAGGAGGCCGCGCAACTGGGCACCGGTCTGCTCATCGCCGGCCACGAGACCACCGCCAATATGATCGGGATCGGGATCTGCGCGCTGTTGGAGAACCCGAAACAAGCTGCGCTTCTTCGTGATTCCGACGACCCGAAATTCATCGCCAACGCCGTCGAAGAGCTGATGCGCTACCTGTCGATCATTCAGAACGGCCAACGCCGGGTGGCCACGGAAGACATCGAGATCGCCGGGGAGACCATCCGGGCGGGGGAGGGCATCATCCTGGATCTGGCGCCGGCCAACTGGGACGAGCGGGCCTACCCCGAGCCGGACACGCTCGACCTGACCCGCGATGCGAACCAGCAACTCGGCTTCGGCTACGGCCGGCACCAGTGCGTAGGACAGCAGCTGGCCCGCGCCGAGCTACAGATCGTGTTCCACACGCTGCTGCGCCGGATCCCGACGATGAAGCTGGCGATCCCGTTGGAGGAGGTGCCGTTCAAGCATGACCGGCTCGCCTACGGCGTCTACGAACTACCGGTCACCTGGTAAAGCCCTCTAGCACAGCCCGATTGGAGATCCCAATGTCCGCCCCGACCCTCTATCCCCCCGAAGGATTCGGCGCTCCCAAGCACCGGCACGGCCACTCGACCGGCACGGTCGTCGGGCTGCCTGAAGGCACCGAGATCTTCTCCGCCGACAATCACATCTCGGTGGCCGACGACATCTTCTACGAGCG
Source organism: Mycobacterium sp. ZZG (assembly GCF_054786995.1). Lineage (NCBI taxonomy): Bacteria > Bacillati > Actinomycetota > Actinomycetes > Mycobacteriales > Mycobacteriaceae > Mycobacterium > Mycobacterium sp. ZZG. The sequence goes on along the minus strand of NZ_JBTBFV010000013.1, from coordinate 17,029 downwards.
CTTCCCGGAGGAGCTCAAGGGCGCCGCGCCGCGGATCTGGTACGAGGACGGCGCCTACATGGTCGGGATGAAGGGCAAGGCCTGGACCGGCGGCGACTTCGGCCGAGTGCTCATGCAGTACGACGATCTCGCCGGCGCCGCGTCGAACAACATCGAGGCGCGCATCCGGGAACTCAAGGAAGACGGCATCGACAAGGAACTGGCGTTCCCGAACGCGGTGCTGGCGCTGTTCCACTACCCGGACAAGGGTCTGCGCGAGCGGGTGTTCCGGATCTACAACGAACACATCGCCGATCTGCAGGAGCGCTCCGACGGGCACTTTTACGGTGTCGGCCTGATCAACTGGTGGGACCCCAAAGGCACCCGCAGCACCCTCGAGGAGCTGAAGGCGCTGGGACTGCGGACGTTCCTGCTGCCGCTGAATCCCGGTAAGGATGACGACGGCAACATCTACGACTACGGCAGCACCGACATGGACGCCGTGTGGGACGAGATCGAGGCAGCCGGGCTGCCGGTCAGCCACCACATCGGCGAGACGCCGCCGAAGACGCCGTGCCAGAACAACAGTGTGGTGGTCGGCATGATGGTCAACGTCGACTCGTTCCGTGAGCAGTTCGCCAAGTACGTGTTCTCCGGAATTCTGGACCGGCACCCGAGCCTGAAGATCGGCTGGTTCGAGGGCGGCATCGCGTGGGTGCCGACCGCACTGCAGGACGCCGAGCACATGTTCGCGTCCTACCGGCACATGTTCAACCACGAACTGCAGCACGACGTGCACCACTACTGGGCCAACCACATGAGCGCGTCGTTCATGGTCGACCCACTGGGGCTGGCGCTGATCGACCGCATCGGTGTCGACAACGCGATGTGGTCGAGCGACTACCCGCACAACGAGAGCACGTTCGGCTACTCGGAGAAGTCGTTGGCTACCGTCGTCGAGGCGGTGGGTCCGGAGGCAGCGGTCAAGATCGTGTCCACGAACGTGCAGAAGTTCCTGGGGTTGTCGTGACGACGTCCACCCACTCCGGCGTCACCCAGATCGCCCGGACCGGGTACACGTGGCTGGACATCCCCACCGAACCCGATTTCACGCGGATGCGTAGCGAGGTCGGTGCGCGGCTGCACGCCTCGATGGCCGAGCAGAACGTGGACGCTCTGGTGCTGCTCGGCAACGGGAACGTCATGTACGCCACCGGTATCAGCTGGCCCCTGGCCGATGCGGGACTGTCGCATGTCGAACGGCCGGTGGCGGTGGTCCTAGCCGATGACGAGTACCCGCATCTGTTCCTGCCCTTCCGCGAGGGCGCAGCCATGGAGTCGGGTCTGCCCGACGACCACCTGCACGGGCCCGTCTACCTCGAGTTCGACGAAGGGGTCGGCGAATTCGCGAAGATCCTGGCCCGGCTGATCCCGGCCGGTGCCGCCGTCGCGACCGACGAGCTGACCGGGGCGATGCGGCGGGCGGGCACAGCGCTGTTCCCGAGCGCACCCGTCGACGCCGCGCCGGTGATCGGGGCGGCGAAGATCGTCAAGACCATCGACCAGATCGCGTGCATCCGGCGCGCTTGCCAGATCACCGAACAGGCCGTCGCCGAGATACAGAAGTCGCTGGCACCCGGTGCGCGCCAGATCGACCTGTCGGCCGAATTCGTGCGCCGCACTTTCGAACTCGGCGCCACCACCAACATGTTCGACTCGATCTGGCAGGCGATGCCGACGTGCAAGGCCGAGAGCACCTGGACCACCACCGGTGATCTCGCCCTGCCTCTGCTGACGACCGAGCGTGAGCTCCAGCAGGGCGACGTGCTGTGGACCGACGTGTCGATCGCCTACCACGGCTACTGCTCCGACCACGGTCGCACCTGGATCGTCGGTCAGGATCCGACGCCGATTCAGCAGAAGCAGTTCGACAAGTGGAGCGAGATCGTCGACGCAGTGTTGGCGGTGACCAAGGCTGGGGCGACCTGCGGTGACCTCGGGCGCGCGGCGACCGCGGCCGCCGGCGGGCAGAAGCCGTGGCTGCCCCACTTCTACCTGGGGCACGGCATCGGCACCAGCGCGGCCGAAATGCCGATGATCGGCACGGATCTCGGTCAGGAATGGGATGACAACTTCATCTTCCCGGACGGAATGCTGTTGGTGTTCGAGCCGGTGGTCTGGGAGGACGGCACCGGCGGCTATCGCGGTGAGGAGATCGTGGTGGTCACCGAGGGTGGCTGGATGCCGCTGACCGCGTATCCCTACGACCCGTACGAGGTGTCCCGTGGGAATTGAGATCGAGGCCGACGGCCGCGCATTGCGATACAGCCGCCGGGAGCGTGCCCTCGCACAGATGGAGGCCCACGACCTCGACATGCTGGTGCTGGGCCGGCAGGCCAACGTCCGCTACATCTCCGGAGCCCCGCAGCTGTGGGTGGTGGGCACCCGCCCGTTCGGGCCGATCTGCGAGTTCGTACGAGCCACCGGTGAGATCCACCTCAACAGCACCTGGGACGAGGGCATCCCCGAGGAGATCCCCCACGAGAACCTGTACGGCTTCGCCTGGAACCCGATGACCTTGGTCGGGATACTGAAGAACATCAAGGGCGCCGACACCGTGCGACGGGTTGGAACCGATGCTCTGACACCGACGTTCGCCAAGCTGCTGCCGATGGCGTTCCCCAACGCGGAGCTGGTCGACGCCGAGCAGGCCATGCAGGCGGCCCGTCGGATCAAAACGCCCGAGGAAGTGCACGCGTTGCGTCGAGCCCTGGTAATCGCCGAGAAAGGGCTGGCCGCGGGCGTCGCCGCACTTGGGCCGGGCGTCACCGAGGGCGCACTCGCCGGCGCCGTGCTGGAGGCCGAGGCCGCCGGTGGGGTGAGCACCCCGGCGACCCAGGACGCCGCCTGGGTGACATCGAAGGAGCATCCGTGGCGGCGAGCCGACGGTGACGGCGTGGTACGGGACGGCGACCTGGTGGCGTTGTCCGCGGGGGTGTTGGCCGACGGGTATGTCGCCGAGGTGGCCCGCACGATGTATGTCGGTGAGCCGACCGATGCCGTGCGCGCGCTGTACCGGCGCCGGGACGATCTGTGGGACAAGCTGATCGGGGTATGTCGGCCCGGCATGAGCACGAGCGGCTTGCTGGATGCCTACCAGCAGGCCGGTGAGCGGCTGCCGGCGATGCCGGTGGCACACGGCCTCGGACTGGGTTTCGACCCGCCGGTGGTGTCACCGACGCTGCGGGCGACCGCGGATGCCGACATTCTGGAGGAGGGTATGGTGCTCGCGCTCACCGCGTACGTGTGGGAACACGGGGTGGGCGCGGTGTTCACCCGCGACGCGGTGCTGATCAGCGCCGGTGGCACCGAAGTACTTTCGACCGCACCGGCTTACGGTGAGGCCGTCCATGGGTGAGCGGCCGTCGCCCGAGGAGATCATCCTCTACGAGAAGGACCCGAAGACCAAGATCGCGACGATCACGTTCAACCGTCCGGAGTTCCTCAACGCTCCGACGTCACTGGCCCGGTTGCGGTATGCCGATGTGCTGCGGGCGGCCAACGCCGACAACGACGTGAAGGTGGTGGTCATCCGCGGCGTGGGGGACAACCTCGGCAGCGGCGCCGACCTTCCCGAGTTCATGGAGGGTAACGACAATCCGGCGGCGCGGCTGGCGGAACTGCGGCTTGAGGATGACGGTGTGGGCGAGGTGACCTATCCCCCGAAGGGCACGTTCCGCAACGGGGCGACCATCAGTGCCTGGTACGCCAACTCGCAAGCGGGGAACCGTGCGCTGCAGGACTTCAAGAAGATCAGCATCGTCGAGGCCAAGGGCTATTGTTACGGCTGGCACTTCTACCAGTGCGCCGACGCTGATCTGGTGATCTCGTCCGACGACGCTTTGTTCGGGCACCCGTCGTTCCGTTATCACGGCTGGGGTCCGCGGATGTGGACCTGGGTGCAGATGATGGGGTTGCGCAAGTTTCAGGAGATGGTGTTCACCGGCCGGCCCTTCACCGCCGCCGAGATGTACGACTGCAACTTCTTGAACAAGGTGGTCGCCCGCGACCAGCTGGAGACCGAGACACAGAAGTACGCCCTGGCGTGTGCGCGGAACCGTCCGGTGGACACCGTGTTCCAGCAGAAGATGTTCTTCGAGATCTTCAAGCAGCAGCAGGGCGAGTACATGGGCAGCCTGCTCAGCGCGTTCTTCGAGTCGATGGGCAACGGCGTCGCCAACGACAGCGACGACGATCTCGACATGTTCGAGTCGGTCGATTCCGGCTTGTCGGCCGCGGTCAACGACAACGACAGCAAGTTCCCGCCGGAATTCCGGTTGAGCAAACGCAACCGGGCCAAGAAGGACTAGGCACGCAGTGTCCGACTCGGGGCCCGAACCTCCGCTCTCCGGCTACATCGTCGTCGACCTGTCCAGTGGGATCGCCGGTGCGTACTGCACGAAGCTGCTCGCCGACGGCGGCGCCGAGGTCGTCAAAGTGGAGCCGCCGCAGGGTGATCCGCTGCGCTACTGGTCGGCGTCCGGCGCCGAGATCCTCGAGGGCACCGACGGGGCCCTGTTCTCGTTCCTGGCGTGCTCGAAGCGCTCGGTCGTCGCAGAACCGGGCGGGGACAGCGACTTCGTCGACGCGCTGCTGGCGGGCGCGGACGCCGTCATCTGGTCGCCGGGCCCCGGGGTTGCGGCGGAGGCCGACTTCGCCCCGGACGTGATCCGGGACCGTCATCCGCATGCGACCGTCACTGCGATCACCCCGTTCGGGCTGCGGGGGCCGTGGAGTGGGCGGCCGGCCACCGAGTTCACGCTGCAGGCGTGGTCCGGAGGCATCGTCGGCCTGGGCCGGGGCACTCCGGACCGGGCGCCGGTATACGTCGGCGGTCAAGTGGGCGAGTACCTGGCCGGTGCGTATGCCAGTGCGGCCACCCTGGCGTCGCGCATGCGCGGCGGCGGAGAGCTGGTCGACCTGTCCATGCTGGAGACCTCGATCCTCGGGCTCACCTACTACCCGGTGAGCTACCACGAGATGCTGGGCCGGCCGTGGCGGGATGCGCGGCGACTGACGGTGCCGGGCATCGCCCGCGCCAAGGACGGCCTGGTCGACATCGGCTGCGGCACGGCCCAGCAGTGGTTCGACCTGTGCGCGATGACCGGGCACGTCGAGTGGATCGACGAGGACTCCCCGTTGTCGATCACCCAGCAGGCCAACGAGAAGGCCGAGGAGCTCTACGCGTGGGTCGCCGATCAGACCGTCGACGAGATCCGGGATCTGGCCACGGCGTTCCGCATCCCGAACGCGCCGGTCGCCAACGGCGCCAACGTCGAATCGCTGGACCACTTCGTCGAACGAGGCTCGTTCGTCGTCAATCCGCGTGACGGTTTCACCCAGCCCGCGCCCCCGTACCGCATGACCCCGCCGATGCTGCGGCACCCGGAACCGGGCCCGCGCCTGGGCGAGCACACCGAGCACTACCGCTCGCGAGACCGCCACCACGGTAGTGCGCGAGCGGCCGGCGCTACCGTGGTGGCGGTTTCGCGAGGAGAGGGGCGGCCGTTCGAGGGTGTGCGGGTCGTCGACATGACGACCTTCTGGGCCGGGCCGAGCTGCACCCATATGCTGGCGATGCTGGGCGCCGACGTGATCCACGTCGAGTCCACGCGGCACCCCGACGGGACCCGTCTGATCGCGGGAATCCCGGTCACCGAACACCAGTGGTGGGAGCGGTCGCCGATCTTCTCAGGGCTGAACACCAACAAGCGGGGCATCACGCTGAACCTGCAGAGCGACGCCGGTAGAGATCTGCTCAAGAAGTTGGCCGCGACCGCTGACATCGTCGTCGAGAACTTCACCCCGCGCGTACTGGAGAGCATGGGGCTCACTTACGACGCGGTCAGGGAGGTCAAGCCCGATGTGATCATGGTCCGCATGCCCGGGTTCGGACTGGACGGGCCGTGGCGGGACAACCCGGCGTTCGCGTACGTCATCGAGGCGGCGGCCGGTATCAGCTGGCTTACCGGCTATCCGGACCTCAACCCCTTCGAGCCGTATTCGGTGGGCGATCCGAACGCCGGTGTGCATGCGCTGAACGCGATCCTGCTGGCGCTCGAGCATCGCCGCCGCACCGGCGAGGGGTCGATGGTCGAGGCCGCGATGGTCGACGCGGCGCTCAACGTGGCCGCCGAGCAGGTGATCGAGTTCTCCGCATACGGCGCGCTGCTGCAACGGGCCGGCAACCGCGGACCGACCGCGGCGCCGCAGAACCTGTACCTGACCAACGAGGTCGACGAGTTCGGCCGCCGGGACAGCTGGGTCGCGATCGCCGTCGCCACCGACGCCCAATGGTCCGGGCTGTGCGACGCGCTGGGAAGCCCGGCCTGGGCGGACACCCGGGAGCTGGCCGGTGCCGCGGGACGGCACGCCCGTCACGATCTGATCGACCGGCACCTGTCTGCGTGGTGTGTCGAGCGCGGCGGTGACGAGATCGTCGCCGCGCTGTGGGATCACGGAGTGCCCGTGGCCAAAGTGCTTCAGCCGCACCGCCAGAACCAGATCCCGCAGCTGACCGCCCGCGGCTTCTTCGAGCAGGTCGAACATCCCGTCAACCCGCCGACCCCGCACAGCACGTTGCCGTTCCGCAGCTCGCGCGGCCCGGACCGGGTGCACACCACACCGGCGCCGCTGCTCGGTGAGCACAACCATCATGTGCTGCGAGAGCTCGGGCTCACCGAGGACGAGATCGCCGCGCTGGAAGCCGACGGGATCATCGGCACCGCGCCGGCACGCTAGTCTCATCGCTCATGGCCATCGCTCCGTCGGACATCCTGCTCACAGGCAGGGTCGCGGTCGTCACCGGTGGCGGCGCCGGGATCGGAAAGGGAATCGCGCAGGGACTGGCTGCTTTCGGCGCCTCGGTGGCGATCTGGGAACGCGATCCCGACACCTGTGCCGCGGCGGCGGCATCCATCGGGGCGCTGGGGCTGCCCACCGACGTCCGGGACGGCGGGGCCGTCGATGCGGCGCTGGAACGCACCGAGCGTGAACTGGGCACGGTGTCGATCCTGGTCAACAACGCGGGCGGGACGTTCAACTCCCCGCTGCTGGAGACCTCGGAGAACGGGTGGGACGCGTTGTACCGCAGCAACCTTCGTCACGTGCTGCTGTGCACGCAACGGGTCGCGCGCGGACTGGTCGCTGCCGGACAGCCGGGAAGCGTCATCAACATCACCTCGATCGAGGGCAGTCGGGCCGCGCCCGGCTACGCCGCGTATGCGGCGGCCAAGGCGGGGGTTGTCAACTACACCAAGACCGCGTCCTTCGAGTTGGCGCCGCACCGTATCCGCGTCAACGCGCTGGCCCCGGATCTCACGGTTACCGAGGGCCTCCAGAACCTCGCATTCGGAGATCTGTCCGAGTCGCTGGCCGCGATGGTGCCGATGCGGCGTGCCGGTAATGTCGACGAAATAGCCTCGGCGGCAGTGTTTCTCGCCTCGAATATGGCTGCCTACATCACCGGCCAGACCATCCATGTGGACGGCGGTACGCAGGCGGCGGGCGGCTGGTACTTCGGTCCGGGCACTGACGCGCCGACGCTCGGACCGGCCTAAGCCGGACCGGGCCGACTACGAATCAGGCGACGGGTCACCGATCTTGCGCTTGATCGCGCCCCAGGGGTCGGCGTACTGACCGGGTTGCCTCCAGTAGGCCGAGCGCCGCTTGAGGATCGCCCTGATGAGCGGCGCCGCGACCCGCAGCGCATACCGTGACGCGCCGGCGCGCCGGTGCGCCTCGTCGAGCATGTCCTGCCAGGAATGGTGCTGGAACTGCAGCGCCTCCTGGGCGCGGGTGGTGTCCATCCAGTCGGTGACGAACCAGTCCTCGTCACTGTTGGGGTTCCCCTTACGTCCCGGCACCAGCCCGCCCTTGAGGCCGCGCGACTCGGCAAGGGCGCGACCCACCTCGCCCTGCAGCACGCGGTGTGAGTCGTCCCCGGCGATCAGCAGGATCTCGCGTGCCACCTCGGCCGTCGTCGCGGCGGCGAAAGCCCATGCCACATCCCGGACATCGACGCTGTGCAACCGGCCGTCAGCAGGCAGCACGCTCTCGAAATACAGTGCATCGGCACTGAACGGAATCGCCTTGGGGTCGACGCTGAGCACACCGCCGAGGCGCAACACCACCCACTCCAGTGACGAGGAGCGCACGATCGTCTCCGCTTCGGCCTTGTGCGCGCTGTACAGGTCGGAGTGCTTCATCGGCGTATCCGCGGTGACGGGACCCTCCGACATGAATGGGTTGCGCGCGCCGTAGACGGCATTGCTGGACGCCTGTACGAAACGCGGGGGAGTGGGTTGGGCCTCAGCGACGCGCACCAGTGTGGCCGTCGCGTCCACGTTCACGCGGCGCGCCAGCGCCCGATTCTTGTAGATCCCCGGCGGGATGATGGCCGCGAGGTGGATGATCACCTCGGGCGCGACCTCGGCGACCAGTCGGGCGGTCTGGTCGGCATCGGTCAGGTCGGTCCACCGAACCGACACCCCGGCGGGAAGGTGTTCGGCGGCGGCGCGGTTGGCCGGGGTGCCGAGGTCGGCGACGACGACGCGGCGGCCCAGCTCCACCAGACGCTGCACCGTTGCGGACCCGACGAGGCCGAAGCCGCCGGTGACGAGGACGGCACCCGACATAAAATAGCCTCCTAGCTGCGGATATGACATTCTCGTTATCGGAGAGTATCATATTCGCCACCATGTCCGACGCGCGCGCCGAGACGGCCAAGTGGGACCCCGGATTCACCCGGCAAATCGCCAATTGGGTGGGGCCGGTGATCAGGCGTTACTTCCGCGCGGAGGTCCACGGCATCGGATCGGTGCCCTCCGAGGGCGGCGCGCTGGTGGTGTCGAACCACTCCGGCGGCATGCTGACACCGGACGTGATGGTCTTCGCGCCCGCGTTCTACGAACACTTCGGCTTCGATCGACCGTTGTACACGCTTGCCCATTACGGCGTGTTCATGGGCCCGCTCGGCGACCTGCTGCGCAAGGCGGGGGTTATCGAAGCCAGCCGTGAGAACGCGGCGGCCGCGTTGCGTTCCGGCGCGGTGGTTCTGGTGTTCCCCGGCGGTGACTACGACTCGTACCGGCCGACCATGACGGCGAACGTGGTCGATTTCGCCGGCCGCACCGGATACGTGCGCACCGCGCTGGAAGCCGGTGTGCCGATCGTTCCCGTGGTGTCGATCGGGGCCCAGGAGACGCAGATGTTCCTCGCCCGGGGCGATTCGATCGCCCGCCGGATCGGCCTGACCCGCGCCCGGATGGAGATCCTGCCCGTGAGTGTGGGGTTCCCGTTCGGGCTGTCGGTGATCTTCCCGCCCAACCTGCCGCTGCCGTCGAAGATCGTGACCCGGGTGCTCGACCCCGTCGACATCACCGCCGAGTTCGGAGACGATCCCGACATCGACGAGGTTGACCGGCACATCCGGTCGGTGATGCAGGCTGCACTCGATGAACTCGCCCGCAAACGCCGCTTCCCGGTGCTGGGGTGACGATGGCCGATCAGCTGGGCCTCCTTGCCACACTCTGGCGCGCACGGCTCATCGCGCTGATGCGCCCCGACCGGTATCTGCGGATGGGTCTGGCGATGCGCCGCGCGGGGCTGACCGCGACGGTTGGGTTCGCCGCGGCCGCGCAGCGGTGCCCGGACCGCCCCGGAATCATCGACGAACTCGGCACATTGACGTGGAAGGAGCTCGACGACCGCTGCGACGCGCTCGGTGTCGCACTGCAACAGCATGCGCCGCGGACCGTCGCGGTGATGTGCCGCAACCACCGCGGTTTCGTCGAGGCGCTTGTCGGGGCGAACCGCATCGGCGCGGACGTGCTGCTGCTGAACACGTCTTTCGCCGGCCCGGCGATGGCCGAGGTCATCGACCGGGAGGGCGCCGACGTCGTCATCTACGACCAGGAGTTCACCGAGACGGTGGACCGTGCGCTGCGAAACCGGCCGCAGGCGCAGCGGATCCTGGGCTGGGTCGACGACGGATCAGGGGCGAGCGTAGCGACGGGAAATAGATCAGGGGCGAGCGTAGCGACGGGAGATGGGTCACGTCCCTTCACGCTGCAAGCCCTGATCGACGCGCACCTGGGCCTGCGCCCGAAACCGGCCGAGCGTAAGAGCGACGTCATTCTGCTGACCTCCGGCACGACCGGGACCCCCAAGGGCACCAAGCGTTCTGCCGGCAGTGGGGGCGCCGGTGACCTCAAGGCCGTACTAGACCGGACCCCGTGGCGCGCCGAGGAACCGATCGTGGTCGCCGCGCCGATGTTCCACGCCTGGGGGTTCTCGCAACTGCTGTTCGCCGCGCTGCTTGCCTGCCCCATCGTCACCCGCCGCAAGTTCGATCCCGAGGCGACGCTGGAGTTGATCGACCGCCACCGCGCCACCGGTCTGGCGGTGGTCCCGGTGATGTTCGATCGGATCATGGAACTCCCCGATGACGTGCGAAATCGCTATAGCGGCAGGACGTTACGGTTCGCCACCGCTTCTGGTTCACGGATGCGCCCCGACGTCGTGACCGCCTTCATGGACCAGTTCGGTGACGTCATCTACAACAACTACAACGCCACCGAAGCCGGCATGATCGCCACCGCGACGCCCGCCGACCTGCGTGCCGCGCCGGACACCGCGGGCCGGCCGGCCGACGGCACGCAGCTCCGGATCCTCGGCGCAGACCACCGCGAGGTGCCGACGGGGGAGGTCGGGCAGATCTTCGTCCGCAGCTCCACATTGTTCGACGGTTACACCTCCGGCGCCAACAAGGACTTCCACGACGGCTTCATGGCTTCGGGAGACTTGGGTTACCTGGACGAGGCGGGCCGGCTGTTCGTGGTCGGACGGGACGACGAGATGATCGTCTCCGGCGGCGAGAACGTCTATCCCATCGAGGTCGAGAAGACACTCGTCGCCCACCCCGCGGTGGCTGAGGCAGCCGTCCTCGGCGTCGACGACGAGCAGTACGGGCAGCGGCTGTCCGCGTTCGTCGTCCCGGCCCCGGGCTGCAGCGTCACCGTCGACGAACTCAAGCAACACGTCCGCGAGAACCTGGCGAATTACAAAGTGCCCCGCGACATCACCATCATGGAGGAGCTGCCGCGCGGCAGCACCGGCAAGATTCTGCGCAACGAACTCCGCGGGAGCTGAGTCAGCCTTCGGCGGTCGCCGGCGCCATGGCGGAATCGACCGTGCCCGCCGAGGGCAGACCGCAGGCCCGGCGCAATTCGTCGAAGGCGTGCACGACAGCGTCCGTGGCCTCGTGCGGGTCGTCGAACGTGCGGTCGTCGGACAGCACCGCGATGTCGAGTTGGTCGACGTAGCTCCACACGGTCATGTTGAACGCCGAGCCGGCGGAAAGCACGCCGACCGAATAGATCTCGCTCACCGGCGCTCCGCCGATGTGTCCGCGCCGCCTCGGGCCGGGCACGTTGGACACCGCGACGTTCATCAGCCGGTTGTGGTCGGCGCGCTTGGCCTGCGCCCGGAACAACGCGGGCGCCAAAGGCGGCGGCAGGTATTCGAGCATTCTGCCCTGCAGCGTGGGACCGAGAAGGTCGTGGGTCTCCTTGGCGCGCGCGGTGGCCAGCGACGTCAAGCGCACCCGCTCCAGCGGGTCGTCGATGTGCACGGGCATCGACACCATCATCCCGCCGATCTCGTTGCCGGTGATCCTTTCGGTGGACTTGTCGGTGGCCACCGGCACCGTCGCCATGATCGGGCGGTCGGCGCGACCGTCGTAGCGCAGCAGCAGCTCGCGTAGACCGCCGGCCGCTACCGCGAGCACCACGTCGTTGAAGGTGACACCGAGGTGTTTCGTGGTCTCCTTCACCTCGGCCAGGGAGAGCGTCGCGGTCGCGAAGGTCCGTACCGGGGACACGATGTGGTTGAGGAAGGTCGGCGGAGCGTTGAACGGCTTGGCGAGGTCGGGCACGGCCCGACGCTGCCTGCTGCGGCGGCGCAGCCGCCTGACCCCCCGCGCGGCGTCGGCCACCAGTCCGGGAAGCCCAGCGATGTTCCGGACGTGGTCGAGCTGTGCCGCGCGCAGCAGCTCCCGCGCGGAGGGCTGCTCGCATGACGCGGGCGGTTCGTCCCGCTCGTCCTGCACGTCGTCGGCCAGATCCATCAGCCGGGCAAGCAGATTCGCCGATGCGACACCGTCCGCGAGGGTGTGGTGCACCTTGCCGATGAGTGCGAAGCGGTCGTCGGCCATGCCTTCGGCGAAGTGGAACTCCCACAGCGGCTTACTGCGGTCCAGCGGTGTGCTGGCGATCTCTCCGATGACACGGTCGAGTTCGCGCCGCCGGCCCGGCGCGGCCACCTGCACGCGGCGCAGGTGATAGTCCAGGTCGACCGGACAGTCCTCCAGCCACATCGGGTGGTGCAGCCGCCACGGGATGTCGACCAACCGGTACCGCAGCGGGTCGAGAAGGTGCAGCCGCCGGGCGACGGTGCGCCGGAACGCGTCGAAACCGTAGTCACCGTCGTAGCCCGACGCGTCGATCACAGCCACCTTGAGGGTGTGGGTGTGCAGGTTGGGGGTCTCGCTGTACAACAGCATGGCGTCCATGCCGTTGAGCCGCCTCATGGACGGATATGCAACCACTCGCGCCTCATGATCACGGTGGTTTCGCCGAATGCGTCAGCCGCAGACGTATGCGCGGTACCGCAGCCACTTGTCCTGCTCGGACGGCAGTTCGGGGCTCGGTCACTGGCGTCGGTTACTTCAGGCAGCTGCCGCCGTCGACCGGCAGTGTGACACCGGTGATGAAACGCGCCTCGTCGGACGCCAGGAAAAGAACCGCGTTGGCGATGTCTTCGGGCTCCACCCACCCGATGGGCAGGGTGTGCATCAACTGGCCCACGACCTTCATGTCGTCAGGGCCCGGGTTCTCCAGATCGGGGCGGAACAGCTTCATCGTCGGCTCATTCATGAACAGCGGGGTGTTCACGTTGGTCGGGTGCACGGAGTTGACGCGGATGTTCTGAGCGCCGAGTTCGACGGCGAAGGTGCGCATCAGGCCGACCACGCCGTGTTTGGCGGCGACGTAGTGGCCGGTGTGCGGATAGGCCTTCAGACCGCCGACCGAGCTGGTCAGGATGATGGAGCCGCCGCGGCCACCTTCGAGGATGTGGGGGACGCCGGCCTTGACGGTCTTCCAGACGCCGGACAGGTTGACGCCGATCATGTCGTCCCAGTCGGGCTCACCGGTGTCGTGCAGCAACTGCCCGCCGTTGCCGATGCCGGCGTTGGCGACGATGATGTCGAGCCTGCCGAACTCCTCCACGCCGGCGTCCACGGCGGCCTTCAACGCGTCGAAGTCACGCACGTCGACCTCGGCGGTGTGGATGCGGCCCCCGGCGTTCTTGACCAGATCGGCGGTCTGCGCGAGGTCCTCCGGCGAGGACAGCGGGATCAGCACGCTGTCGATCTGCTTGCAGATGTCGACGGCGATGATGTCGGCGCCCTCTTCGGCCAGCCGGACGGCATGCGCGCGTCCCTGCCCGCGCGCCGCACCGGTGACGAAAGCGACCTTGCCTTCTACACGTCCTGCCATGTCGTTCAATCCTTTTGTGGTGGTGGGTTGTTCGGAATCAAGAGACGAAGGTGGGCATGGATTCCCAGCCGCGGACCGCCGTGGTCTGTGACGGACGGGCGTTTGGCCAGTCAACCTCCCAGGACGGGAACCGCTTGAGGATCTCCTCCAGGGCGATGCGGCCCTCCAGCCGGGCGAGGGCGTTGCCCATGCAGAAATGTGTTCCGGCGCCGAAGGTCAGGTGCGAGCGTAGTTCTCGATGGATGTCGAAGACATCGCCGTCGGGCGCGAAGCGGCGGTGGTCACGGTTGGCCGCCCCGACCAGCAGCAGAATGGCGCTGCCGGCAGGCACCTTCTGGCCGTAGTACTCGGTGTCGCGCGCCACGTAGCGGGCCACCTGCAAGGCCGGCGGTTCCCAGCGCAGGATCTCTTCGACCGCTGCGGGGATCAGTTCCGGGTTCTCGACGAGCTCGCGACGCTGATCGGGATAGTCGGCCAATGTCTTTCCGGCCCAGCCGATCAGTCGGGTGGTGGTCTCGGCCCCCGCGGTGGCGACGACGGTCAGATACATCAGCAGTTCGTCGCGGGTCAACCGGCGCACGGTGCCGGTCTCGTCGGCGAACTCGACGTTGAGTAGGTCGGTCATGATGTCGTCAGACGGATGTTTGGTCCGGTAGTCGATGAACTCCGCGAAGACTTCGCCGGTGGCCAGCAGGTCAACCTGCTCGCTCTGCAAAGTGGCCTCACCGTGATCGGTGACCCGGCGCTGATCTTCCTCGGGAATCCCGAGCAGCATGCCGATCACGCGCATGGGCATCTGCTCGCCGAGATCGTTGACGAAATCGAAGCGGCCGGTGTCGACCAGCGGATCGAGACAGCGGGCGGTGAACTCGCGAATCTGCGGTTCCAACGCGTGCACCTTGCGCGGGGTGAACATCCGTGACAGCAGGTTGCGGTGGATGTTGTGGATCGGCGGATCCTCGAAAATCAATGTGCCCGGCGGGATCTCCATGCCCGACTTGATGATCTCCAGCAGCGCGCCCCGTCCGGAGATGAACGTTTCGTGATCGATGATCGCCTTGTTGACGTCGTCGAACCGGCTCAACGCGTAGAAGTCGTGTTTCTCGTTGTAATACAGCGGCGCTTCTTCCCGGATGCGGGCGAATACCGGGTATGGGTTCATGTTGAGGTCGACGCTGTAGGGGTCGTAGTACAACTGCGCTGCGGTATCGGCGTCCTGCACGTCGGAGTTGTCGGCGCTGATCGTCACGGTGTCCCTCTCGCTGGATCAGTCTCAGTAAGACATCGGGCTGCAATTTGTCTCACAACTTTGTCATTGCCGGTACGCGAGTGTCAATGGCAGACTCGCCCCACGCAATTACTCCTCTCCGTTGAGAAGAACTGTCCTCTCATGGAATGAGCAGCGTCAAGATCGGGTCGCCGAGGAAAACGTGCTTGCGCGAAAAAGTGAGCCGGCCTCTAGGCCGGCAAGAGGGTGACTCTCGTCTCAGACGGCGGCGAAGCCGTGGGCGCAGAAGTCCCACACCTCGTCCGCGGTAATGGGGTGCGCGGCGTTTTCATCGACGTCTCCGCTGGACTGCGCCACGAACATCACGGTCTGCATCGTCATCGCGGCCATTCGCTTCGGGTTGATGCCCTCGCGGAGCTGTCCGGCCGCGCCGGCTTCCTCCATCAGCTCGGTGAGCAACGCCAGCAGCGGGGCGTGGGCCACCTTGACCTCAGAGGGATGTGACACCAGCAACCGCGGTGCGAAATCGGTGAACAGCGGACGCTTGGCAGCCGGGTCCGGCCGGGACGATTCGAACAACAGCTGGATGGCGACCTTCAGTCGTTCGAGCGGGTCCTCGTGGCCGGCGGTGGCGGCGCGGATCTGGTCGGCAGAGCGACTGAGGGCGTCCTCAAAGAGCGCCAGAAGAAGTTCGTGTTTGCCGTCGAACTGCAGGTAGAAGCTGCGCAGTGACTGGCGGGAGCGGTCGACGACCTCCTGGACCGTGAAGTCGGTGCTGCCCTTCTCGATGATGATCGCCTGGGCAGCGTCGAGAAACCGCTGCACGCGTTGAGCCGCACGCAGTTTGGCTGTCTTGATCGAACGCTCGACCGCACGCTGCTTCCAAGCAGGTTCTTCGCTGGGGCTGGTCACCGCAGGCTCAGACGCAGACCGATTGGGGAGAACATGAACTGACTGTACCGGAGAACGCCTTGCCATAGCGGTCCTCGACCCTCCCTCGGCGGACGTGTCCGAGATTGTAACTTCCTCACCATGAGAATAGTATTCTCATTTTGGTGATAACAGAAGGCCCAGATGCGCACCGGGCCGGCCGACTTCTTTCCGCTCCCGAACCCCGAGGAGTCCCGTGTACATCGACTACGACGTCAGCGACCGGATCGCCACGATCACACTGAACCGGCCGGAGGCCGCCAACGCGCAGAACCCGGAACTGCTCGACGAACTCGACGCGGCGTGGACGCGGGCGGCCCAGGACAGCGACGTGTCGGTGATCGTGCTCCGGGCCAACGGCAAGCATTTCTCGGCGGGGCACGATCTGCGCGGTGGCGGTCCCGTGCCGGACAAGATCACGCTGGAATTCATCATCCAGCACGAGGCCAGGCGCTACCTCGAGTACACGCTGCGCTGGCGGAATGTGCCTAAACCGTCCATCGCGGCCGTCCAGGGCCGCTGCATCTCCGGCGGCCTGCTGTTGTGCTGGCCGTGTGACCTGATCATCGCCGCCGATGACGCTCAGTTCTCCGACCCGGTGGTGCTGATGGGTATCGGTGGCGTCGAATATCACGGGCACACCTGGGAACTCGGGCCCCGCAAGGCCAAGGAGATCCTGTTCACCGGCCGGGCGATGTCAGCCGACGAGGTGGCGGCCACGGGCATGGTCAACCGCGTGGTGCCCCGGGATCAGCTCGATACCGAGACCCGAACTCTCGCCGAGCAGATCGCCACAATGCCGCCGTTCGCGCTGCGTCAGGCCAAGCGGGCGGTGAACCAGACGCTGGACGTGCAGGGGTTCTACGCGGCGATCCAGTCGGTGTTCGACGTCCACCAGACCGGCCACGGCAACGCGCTCAGCGTCGGGGGATGGCCGGTGCTGGTGAACCTCGACGAGATGAAGGCCAACATCACGTAGTGGCAGCGCCCGCGGCCCCGTCTGCGAGCAATGCGTGTCTGTAGCCGTTCGTGCTGGAAACACACACGGCACAGGAAATCTAGTGTCCTGAGTCATTAATTCGGTTGCAGTAGTTGGCGATGCTTGCCAGGATCTGGTCGGCGGTCTTAGTCCAGACGTAAGGCTTGGGGTTGTCGTTCCAGGTGTCGATCCAGGCACGGATATCGGCGTTGAGTTGCCGCACCGAGGTGTGAGTGGAGCGGCGCAGTTTCTTGGTGGTCAGCTCGGCAAACCAGCGCTCGACGAGATTGAGCC